>CALXPZ010000045.1 GCA_944390375.1 uncultured Alphaproteobacteria bacterium
GGTGTCGGTTTGTACCGGACGGAAATTCCCTTTATGGCGTCGGAAACAATGCCGGACGTGGAAAAACAGGTTTCTTATTATAAAGACCTGATGGATCGCTGCGGCGACAAAAAAGTGATATTCCGCAGCCTGGACGTGGGGTCGGATAAGCTTTTGCCGTACTGGGCCTATGCCGGTGAGGCCAACCCGGCCATCGGCTGGCGCTCAATCCGGATTACGCTTGACCGGCGGGCGATTTTGCGCAAGCAGATCAGGGCCTTTTTGATTTCCGCCGCGGGAAAGGAACTGAACGTTATGTTCCCGATGATTTCCGATCTGGCCGAATTTGAAGACGCCCGTGAAACGCTGATGATCGAGCTGGAAAAAGACAAAAGCCGCGGTCAGCCGGTGCCCAAGAAGGTTAATGTCGGGCTGATGATTGAGGTGCCGTCGGTTATATTCCAACTGGATGATATTTTGCAAAAGGCCGATTTTATATCGGTCGGCACCAATGATCTGGCGCAGTTTATTTTTGCCTGCGACCGTGGAAATCCAAAGCTTTCCGAGCGGTACGACGTGTTGTCGGCGCCGTTTTTGAACGTGATGAAAACGATTGTCGACAAAGCCAATGCCGCCGGCGTTTACTGTTCCGTCTGCGGGGAAATGGCGAGCAATCCGATTGAGGCGTTGGCATTGATCGGGCTCGGGTACAGAAATCTTTCAAGCAGCGGAGCTTCTTTCGGACGGGTAAAAAGCATGATCCGTTCGCTGAATACGGCGGAAATTGCCGATTATGTCGAGTTGCTGCTGAAATCAACAAGAAATACGCTGCGTCCGCAATTAATTGCGTATGCCTATGATCATGGTATTGAAATTTATTAAAAAGTATGTTTGAATAGGGCAAAAATCGAGAGATCGCTGGAAAAAGGATTATTGTCGTGGTAAAAGAAAACGAAACCGAAAAAGCAAAAAAAGTGAAAAAAGAAGAACCTAAAGAAGAAAAGTTGAACCCGGAACTGGTCGAAGATGTCGACAGAATCGGTAATATACTTTGCCGTGAACGGCTGAAAAAAGGGCTGGAACTGGAAGATATATCTCAGGTTCTTTGCATTCGACGGGCTTATCTCGAGGCGATTGAAAACGGTAATTATGTCGAATTGCCGCCGCTGCCGTATTCTGCCGGTTTTGTCAGTTCATACGCTAAATATCTGGGCTTGAACAATGTCCGGATTGCTCAGTTGTTCCGTGAAGAATTGAATGAGAAACCGGAGGAACGACGGGTGTTTATGGAGGAAGATATGGCGGCGGAGGCCAGTCTTCCGGATAAGCGCTATATTATCGGCAGCATAGTTGCTTTGCTTTTGATCGGCGGTTTGTGGTCGTGCTTTTACGGTGCCGACGAAGAGCCAGCTGCCGATGTCAGGACGGAAGAAACAGCAGTTGACACCACGGCGGGTGAGGTTGAATATTTTTCCCCGGTAGCGGAGGAAAACGGCGAGGTTTTGCCGCCGGCGACAGAAAATCAGGCAACGGGAGAAAAAGCGGAAAACGTGCTTACGGATGATGATGCCAACACACCCAATACGGTGGTGATCAGCGAAGAAAGTTTTGTCGAACCGCTGCCGGCGGCCGCTGAAAATGCGGAAACGGTGGCCGATGATGAAAAAACACCGTCGGTTGAAATCAAAATCAGCAAAGAGGATACCTGGATTGAGGTTCGCGATGCAGATAAAATCTATTTTAACAAAGTGATGCACCCGGGTGAAAGCTATCAGGTGCCCGAAAAAGAAGGAATGATATTGTCGGCCGGCAAGTATGACGGTGTGGAAGTTTATATCAACGGTAAACTGACGCCGGTTATTCAGCCGAACAAAAAGATGAGAATCCCGCTTGATCCGTTTATCGAATCGGCAGAACATTAGTTTTAAATTAAATTTTATCGGAAAATAGCAGGTGCGGGCTTGCTATTTTCTTTGTGTCTAAGGGAGAGAAAATATGGCAAAACTGCAATGCGTCCGCGGCACCTATGATTTGTACGGCGCGGCGAAAAGAAAAACCAAACAGGTGGTGAAAACCGGTGAAGAAGTAGTGGAAAAATACGGGTTTGAGGAAATAGAAACCCCTATTTTTGAGTTTACGGAAGTGTTTTCCCGCAATTTGGGCGATACCAGCGATATCGTTACCAAGGAAATGTATTGTTTTGAAGACAGAGGCGGCGAAAGTCTGACTCTTCGTCCGGAAGGCACGGCCGGCGTCGTGCGCGCTTTTGTTTCCAACGGTATGCAGCAAAATCTGCCGGTCAAATTTTATTATCACGGGCAGATGTTCCGTTATGAGCGGCCGCAAAAAGGACGCCAACGCCAGTTTACCCAGTTCGGGGTCGAACTGCTCGGCGCCGATACCCCGCAGGCCGATATCGAAGTTATTGCGATGGCCTATGAATTTTTGGAAAAACTGGGGCTTGACGGACAGGTAACGGTGGAAATTAACTCGCTCGGTGATGCGGAAAGCCGTGATGCTTATCGCAGCAAGCTGGTTTCTTATCTGAAAGAACATTTTGACGAGTTGTCCGAGGATAGCAAAAACCGGTTGGAGCGCAATCCGCTCAGAGTGCTTGATTCAAAAGAAGAATGCGACAAGGCGGTGGTTGAGAACGCGCCGCTTTACGCCGACAGTCTGAACGAAAAATCGAAGGACTTTTTTGCCCGGGTGCTGAAAGGCCTGGATCGTCTGGGGATCAAATACCGGGTTAACAACCGGCTGGTGCGCGGGTTGGATTATTATTCTCACACCGTGTTTGAGCTGGTAACCGACAAACTCGGCGCCCAAGGGACGGTTTTGGCCGGCGGCCGCTATGACGGGCTGGTTGAGCAGATGGGCGGCGGTTCGGTAGCCGGTATCGGCTGGGCCTGCGGGGTTGAGCGTTTGGCCATGCTGCTGGAAAAAGAGCCGGAAGTTCGTCGCCCGGTGGCGGTGATCCCAGTCGGCGAAGATGCCGAAGAGGCGGCTCTTGAAATTGCTTATAAACTCCGGCAGGCAGGGATAAAAGTGGAGCAGGCTTACAGTGGAAACCTGAAAAAAAGAATGATCCGCGCCAACAAGGCCAATGCTTGTAAAGCGGTTATTCTCGGTTCCGACGAGTTGTCCAGAAACGAGGCAACCGTTAAGGATCTGGACAGCGGAGAGCAGAAAAACGTTTCTTTGGATCAATTATGCGAGGAAGTCAAATAAATGAGTTTTGCCGAAAATTTAGCCAATGTCGTCAACCGCTATGACGAGATTTCTTCCCTTTTGTCTTCTCCCGATGTTACACCGGAAAACCTGGTGAAGATGAACAAGGAGCTGGCCGAGCTGGAGCCGGTGGTGGAAGCTATCAATCATTACCGTAAAGCCGAGAAAGACTGGCAAGATGCCAAGGCGATGATGGAAGATGCTTCCATGGACAAAGAAATGCGCGAAATGGCCGAGGCGGAGTATTATGAACTGAAAGAAAAACTGCCGGAGCTTGAAAAGGAAATCAAAATCCTGCTGCTGCCGAAAGACGAGGAGGATGAGAAAAACGCCATTTTGGAAGTGCGCGCCGGTACGGGCGGCGACGAGGCGGCATTGTTCGCGGCCGTTTTGTTTGAGATGTATCAGCGTTATTCCCAAAAGCAGGGGTGGAAGTTTGAAATTCTCGATGCCGATGAAAACGGGCTGGGCGGATATAAAGAAGCTTCGGCCAAAATTACCGGTAAAGATGTTTTTTCCAAGCTGAAATTTGAGTCGGGTGCGCACCGTGTGCAGCGAGTGCCGGTAACCGAATCACAAGGACGGGTGCATACGTCGGCGGCAACGGTGGCGGTGCTGCCGGAAATCGAGGAAGTGGATATGTATATCAATCCGGCCGATTTAAAAATTGACGTTTACCGGGCATCGGGCGCCGGCGGTCAGCACGTTAACAGAACCGAATCGGCGGTGCGGATCACCCATATTCCGACCGGTATCGTGGTGCAGTGCCAAGACGACCGTTCGCAGTTCAAAAATAAGGAAAAAGCGATGAATCACCTGCGGGCCAAGCTTTATGACCAGCAGAAATCGGCGATTGATGCCGAATATTCGGAGCGGCGCAAACTGCAGGTCGGCAGCGGCGACAGATCGGAGCGAATCCGCACCTACAACTATCCGCAGGGACGGGTAACCGACCACCGTATCAATCTGACGCTTTATAAGCTGGACGATATCGTTTCCGGCGACGCGCTCAATGAAATCATTGATGCGTTGATTGCCGAAGATCAGGCGCGGCGGTTGGCCGAACTGGAATAGAAATTTTGCGGAATTGTTACTATTTTTAAATAAATAAAGGTTATTCTATCCCAAAATCAGAAAAGAGGAAAAAATGAAGAAAATTGCAGTAATCGGCGTACAGGACAGTATCGGGAGGGAAATCCTTGCCTATTTGGCAGACGGCGGCTATAAACCGGCGGATGTCGCGGCACTGGAACCCAAAGCTCCGCTCGGAACTCAGGTGTCTTTCGGCGAAGAAGACGATATTGATGTTTTCGGTTTGGAAGATTTTGATTTTGCCGGTGCGGAAACGGCGATTTTTGCTTCTTCGGAAGAAATTTCCCGCAGGTATGCCTTGAAGGCGGCGGACAAAGGCTGCAAGGTCATAGATTGCAGCAGTTGTTTTTTTGCCGATGAAGACGTGCCGATGATTATCGCGGGGGTTAATGACGAACGGTTGGCTGATGCCCGCAAAAACATCGTCAGCGTGCCGTCGGCGGCGGTTACTCAGATTTTGCTGCCGTTAAAAGCGGCCGATGATGCCTATAAACTGAAACGCTTGATTGTTTCGACTTATGCCTCAACCTCGGTTTACGGCAAAGAAGGCATGGACGAGCTGTTTAATCAGACCCGCAAGATTTTTATGAATGAAAGTCTGGTTGACAATCAGAAAGTGTTTGACAAACAAATTGCCTTTAACGTCATTCCGCAAGTGGAAGAATTTATCGGCGAAGAAACCAAATGCGAATGGGCAATCAACGCAGAAACAAAAAAGGTGTTGGGCAGAGATATCAAAGTGCACGCAAACTGTGCGTTTATTCCGGCCTTTATCGGAAACGCGGCTTATGTTAACGCGGAATGCGAGCAGGACGTGGATGTTGACGAGGTTCGCAAGCTGATGAAACAGACCGAAGGGGTTATTGTTTTTGATAAGAATGTTAAAGGCGGGTATGTTACCTTGAACGACGTGCAGGGAGAAACCGAGGTTTATGTCAGCCGGTTAAGACAGGATGCGTCGGTCGAAAACGGATTCAGTTTCTGGTCGGTGGCGGATAATCTCCGTTTCGGAGTGGCCGGAAACGCCTATAAGATTATGCAAAAGTGGCGGCATAAGAGCTGATGTATATGTGAAAACGGGTGAGAGCAGACAGGAGGAGATTATGGTAAAAAAACATTGGTGGGGAAAGTTTTTGGTAATCCTGATGCTGCTTTTTTCTGCTTCTCCAAAGGCGGCAAACAGTGATGGTACGCAAATTTTTATTAACGGCGTGCCTGAGCTTATTACCACCGATTTTCCGACCTTAAACAAAGAACTGAATGAAATCGAAAAGATTTTAAAATCCGATCAGGTAGACAATTCGGTCATCAGCAAATATGTGTCTTTTTTTGGTGATATACGTTCCCAGTTGGTGGAAAATAAAAAACAGCTGGAAGACGAACTGAAAAATATCAACCGGCGGATTGAGTCGCTCGGGGAAATGCCCAAAGAAGGAGAGGAAGAACTCCCGATTATTGCCGAAAAAAGAAAGGAATATAACGAAGAGGCCGTTTACCAGAAAGGGCGGGTGGCGGAAAACGACCTCCTGATCAATCGGGTGGACGAACTGACGGCGCTGATCATTGTCGTGCGCAATCAGGCGTTGATAGATAATCTTTTGGTTTATCAGGACCCGATGCTTTATCCCAGCAATCTGTTGAAAGCAACCGGGCAGTTTTTGGATTTTTGCTTCAGCATTATCAAATCGCCCGTAGACTGGTATAAAGGATTGTCGGCGGAGCAACAGAAAACGGTTAACTCCAATATCCTGACTGTCTTGCTGGCCATTGTAGCGGCGGCGCTGGTGGGGTATATGCTCCGGATGCTGATTATCCGGCATTTGGGATATAAAAAGAACATTACGGAGGTTCCTCCTTATTTTATGCGGGTTTTGGCGGCGTTTTTCGTGGCCTGTGCTTACGGAATTATTCCGGCGGTGATGCTGGGCAGTTTTTTGGTGTGGGCCATCCATACAAAAATGCTGATTTCCAGCTTTTTCGGGCTGACGTTGGCAAGCGTTTTATATTATACCTTGTGCATCTTTTTGGCTAATGCCGTGGTGAGGGTGGTTTTTGCTCCCTACAACGGTATGTGGCGGCTGGTCAATATGGATGACAGCAAAGCCAAGAGGATCACATCCGCTTTTTATTTCAGCTTTTTTGTCTGCGGCATCAGCGGTATGCTGCTTCATATTGCGGCAGAGGCCAATTATACGGTAGATTTGATTTATTATCTGTCGCTGATTAATTGCGCGGTTAAGTCTTTTTGCGTTGTTTTGATGGTTAAGCGCTTTTTCTGGGAGGAAGTTGCCGTTCCTGTTGAAGGAGAAGAGGGAAATCCCGAAGACGATGATTTTGCCGATGCCAAAACGCGTATGGCTTTTCGGGTTATTTTTCTGACTTCGGTGTTGGCTGCGGTGGTTACGGGAATTTCTTTGTTCGGTTATCCCCGTTTGGCCAGTTTTATCATTAACCGCTTTTTGCTGTCGATGCTGGTTATCGGCGTTTTTGTCGTTGTCCGCAAGTCCATATTTGAGTTGTTGAAGAAAATTTTACTGTTTAATTTTTGGGTGAAAACTCTACGTGTGCGTCGGCAGTTGATTGAAAAACTGGATTTTTGGCTGGGTGTTATTATCAATCCGGTTTTTGCGGTTTTGGCCGTTTTGGCGTTGCTTTCCCTGTGGGGCGTTTCTACAGACCTTTTGTTGCAGAGCATATGGAAAATTTTGTTCGGATTCAAAATCGGCGGAGTTGAAATTTCTTTGCTTTCGATTTTGCTCGGAATAGGCGTTTTCTTTGCCTGCCTCAGCCTGATTAAAGTTATGCGCAACAAACTGTTTGACAATATTTTGTCGCATGTGGAGATGGATGACGGAATCAGGCATTCGCTGGCATCCGGGTTCGGCTTTGTCGGTTTTGTGCTGGCTATTTTCCTGGCGATTGCGGTGATGGGCGGAGATTTAAGCAACGTTGCCCTGGTTGCCGGTGCTCTTTCCGTCGGTATCGGTCTTGGTCTGCAAAGTATTGTTAACAACTTTGTTTCGGGGATTGTCCTTTTGTTTGAGCGGCCGGTTAAGGTCGGCGACTGGGTTATCATTAACGGGGAAGAAGGACGGGTTAAGCAGATCAATATTCGTTCGACGGAAGTGGAAACTTTTAAAAAGTCAAGCGTGATCATTCCCAATGCGACGCTGCTCTCTACTTCGGTTACCAACCTGACCCACAGCAACAACTGGTCGCGGCAGTCGCTGACGGTCGGTGTGGCTTATGGTACGGATTCTAAAAAAGTAACGGATATTTTGCTTGAATGTGCAAAATCAAATAAGAAAGTGCTTAAAAATCCGGCGCCGTATGTGCTGTTTCAGGATTTCGGGCCGAACAGTCTGATTTTTGAGTTGCGTTGCTATACCAGTGATATCTGGAGCGGTTGGCTGATTCCGAGTGATTTGCGTTATGAGATAGATCGTCGTTTCCGTGAAGAAGGAATCGAAATTCCGTTTAACCAGTTGGTTGTTCACCGCGGCGGTGAAGTTAAAGAGGAAGCCCAGTCGCAATTCTACGCTTTGCGTAAAAACGTTGCTTCCACGTTGGCGGCCGAACAAAAAGAAGAACAAGGTGCTGCGGATCATAAGGCAGAGGAACCGGTCAAAAATAAAAAGACGGAGACGAAGTAAATGCGGATTGAAGATCTGAGAGGAAAAAAAACGGCGGTCTGGGGATTGGGAGCCGAAGGCCGACAGGCGATTCGTTATCTGACGGAACATAAAATCACGGATAAAATTATTTTGCTGAACGATACCGAAACGGAAAAGCCGGAGGGGTGCCGGGATTTTGAGCTGTTTTGCGGCAATCGGGTTGCAGATGCCCTGTTGCAGGCGGAGGTCGTTATTCGTTCCCCCGGCGTCAGCATCTATCGCAGCGAATTGATTGAGGCCCGCCAGCGGGGAGTTGCCGTAACCTCGGTTACCGATTTGTGCTTAAACGAATTTCTTGCCCGTCCCGGCTGTCGGGTGATCGGAGTCAGCGGTTCCAAGGGAAAAAGCACCAGCGTCAGCGTGTTGGCTTATATTTTGCGAGAGTTTGGTTATAAAGTTGCTCTCGGCGGCAATATCGGACGGCCGATGATTGAGCTTTTGGACGGAGATTATGATTTTATCGTTGAGGAATTTTCCAGCTATCAGGCTTCAGATCTGACGGCGTCGCCGCAAATTGCCATGTTTACCAATTTGTTTTATGTTCATACCGACTGGCACCGGGGACATGAAAATTACTGCCGGGATAAGATCCATCTGATTGCCAATCAGAAAGCGGGTGATGTATATTTTGTCAATCGGCGTAATCCGCAGTCGGTACAATATACGGAAAGTTATCCCGAAAACCGCCGCTGGTATAACGAAACGGCCGGTTTCCATGCGGAAAACGGCGTGCTTTACAGGGAAAACGAAAAAATTGCCGATATTGCGGAACTGCGCCTGAAAGGCAATCATAATATGGACAACATGGCCGGGGTTTTTTCGGTTCTCGAATATCTCGGAGTAGACATCCGGCAGGCGGCGGAGATGTTGAAAAACTTTGAGCCGTTGCCGCACCGGTTGCAGGAAGTGGCGGTTAAAGACGGGGTGGCATTCATCAATGACAGTATTTCTACCGCTCCCGAAGCGGCCATCGGCGCCATGAACAGTTTTGCCGGTAACCTGGTGCTGATTTCCGGAGGGCAGGATAATGAGCAGGATTATCGCCCTTATGCGGAAACGGTGGAGAACAACGAACGGGTGAAAATGGTGGTTACGCTGTATCAGACCGGACCAAAAATTGCAAATGTTTTGCGGCAGGTGGTCAGACGTCCGGATTTTGAGCTGCTGGAAACAGACAGTCTGGAAAAGGCGGTACGGGCCGCTTATGACAAACTGAAGGGTCTTGGCGGCGGTACGGTTTTGTTTTCGCCGACCAGTCCCAGTTTCGGTTTTTATAAGAATTTTATGGAAAGAGGAGAACATTTTATAAAAATTGTTCGCTCTTTGTAAAAATAAGGCTTGTATTTAATTAAATATTATTATAATTTAGGCGCTGACGCCAACTTAGCTCAGCCGGTAGAGCAACGCATTCGTAATGCGTGGGTCGCGTGTTCGAGTCACGCAGTTGGCACCAGTTTCAAACCCTAGAAAACTCTAGGGTTTTTCTTTTTTTTGCGGCTTTAAATTGGATAGGGAAAAGTGTCGATTTTTTGCAAAAAATGCGAGTCGTTTTTATCAAAGTTGTAAACTTTTTGTAAAGTCTTATATATCGGAAAATGTCGATTCGAGGGCTTGCCTTTTTTCGCCATCGACAACATGAGCATAAATTTCAGTAACTTTTACGCTTGAGTGGCCGACAATTTCTTTTGCAAGCAAAATATTTCCGGTCTTTTTTACAATCCAGGTGATTGCTGTATGTCTTAAATCGTGAAAACGAATATAGGGGATTCCCGTTGATTTTCCGTTTTTATAAAATATGGAATGCCAGGCGTGTTTTATGTCTTTTATCGGTTTGCCCTTATAATTAAAGACGAACTCGTTTATTTGGGGCTGGTTTGACAGTATGTTTTTTAATTCCGAAATCATCGGAATTGTTAAAGATTTTCCGCCGGATACGTTTTTATTTTTTATTTTTACGGTAATCTGATTATTTGTGAAGTCAACATTTGCCCACCTAAGATTAAGAATATTATTGCGCCGAAGGCCGGTGTAGAGTGCCGTATAGATGATTGGTTTTAAATGTGCGGGAGCTTTTTCTATGATTGCCTCCGCGCATTGTTTGTCTTTTAGAAAGTTAATTTGTGGGGACGGAATGGGTAATTTAAACTTTTGCGGATTGGCCTTATTGATTTGCACATTCCAGACGTCTGCCGCCAAGTTTCTAATAGCTGATAATATAGCCAGTTCTCTGTTTATGGTTCCGTTTTTAACGGTTTCCCGGCGGGTTTGGATATATTCGTTTATCTTGGCGCCGGTTAGTTCATGAAGATACTGAACATTTAATGTTTCTTTTATATGCTGTAAGCGCCGGGCTATATCCATGGGCTTTGCTGCGTATCTTCCTTTTTCGACAAAGTAGCGTCCAAAGGCTGCATCTATTGTTATGCCGGGTAGTCCGTCTGCATCTTGCGTTTCTTGCGTGATTTGGTGAATGCGGTTAATGGCATATTGTTCAGCTTTTGCCAACTGGCGGCAGCCAGTAGTTTCTCTAAGCTGTATTCTTCCTCTTTTGGGGTCGACAAATGAGATGTAGACTTGATAGATCCCGAACTTGTTGAGATACAGTCGGTATGCTTGATCGTGTTTTTTAACCATTCATCTAATGCCCAGATGGGGAACATCAGGCGCCGACCAACGGTTTTATAGCGCAGACTTCCGCTTTTGATGGCAGCGTCTATCGCGTAGCGGCTGAGGCCTAAATATTCCATTGCTTCTTTTTTGTTAAGAATCTTTTTTAACATATTATTAACCTTTCGGCAATATGAAAAATATTTATATTATTCCCCAGTTAAATCGAGGCGATCCCCGATTTTGCGCAGGACTTCCGCCAGATGGCAGGTAAGCCCGACGATAAACTCCGCGGATTTGTCTTTTAGCACCTCTTCCTGCTCGTCGCGGGTGAGGTCGGTGAAGCATAAGTCTTCGTATTTTTCCCCGCGGCGGACGCGGAAGTAGCAGCCGTCAAGATTTCTATTTGTCATTTTGTTATATCCTTTTTAAAATAAACAATGGTTGTGCCCGAGTTATTGCCCTTCATAGGCTTTTTTGTTTCCGGATCAATAAAGGCGACCCTTCCGGATAAGGTTTCATAAAAGAAATTCTTTTTGACATATTGTTGAAACGCTTTGCTGTCTTGACAATTTGACGGCAAAATCATAACAACAACCGGACAATCCCCGTTGATGACCTCATTGTATGCCTTTTCAATAAAGGCAGCCTTTTTACTAAATGGCGGATTGCAGAACACGCGATGCTTCCCCCAGCTTTCCTGAATGGCGTCAACGCCGTAATCATAGAAAAAGCCGCTTTCACACTTGCAGTCTTCCAATGTGCAAGCAGCGTCCAGTGTGAAATTGAATATCCGGTTTAACTGCTCGAAAAGATGATCCGGCGTGCGGAAGTTATCGTTGCCTTTAACATTCATTTTCATTTGGTACCTCTCTTATTTTGGCTCGGTCATCTATCCAACAGCCGAAACGGCTGCGGTAACACAAACCTTTAAGCATTAAATAAATGATTGCCTGCAACCGGAACGGATATTCTTTAACCTTCCGGCCGCAGATATGGACTTCAAACATTATTTTCCTACCTTTCGTAATGACGATTCCCAATCATCGACTGGGTCGATGTCAAACATAGACAAGCTCGTTTCGTAGTCATCTCCCCACCATGAAACACCTATAATTCTAGGTTTATAAGGGAAATAAGACCATGTTCTATCTTTATCCATAGCCACCCAGCCAGCGCGCATTTTCGGCGCTATATCTGTCATAAATTCGTCAATCGTCATTGTTTTATCCCTAACCAACCATTGATGTAGGCGGCGTCGGAAGTTCAACATCGACTGGACGCCACAAATGCAGACAATTTGAATGCAAATTTACATATTCGCTTTTTTTAGGGTGATACTGA
>CALXPZ010000046.1 GCA_944390375.1 uncultured Alphaproteobacteria bacterium
GATATGCCGATGATGATATAGTTCTCTATTGTCTTCATACACCGCTACCTGCGCCGGCGGATTGACGACAACCCGACTGACAGGCACCGCCGAATCGGGAACCGTTTCCGTGGTCGTGGTAACGGTAGTTGTCGTTACCGTTTTTTCTGCCTGAGCGGGGGCAACCCCGGCAAGCACGCATAACAAGCTTAAAAACAAAAATTTTTTCATAACACCCTCGCCTGTTAACCATGCAATTATTGTACCGTTTTAAAAACATAAAATCAACTAATGATTATTGTCCGTCATATAAATGACCGTACAATGTTTTGATGCCCAAAAAAATAAGAAGGGTACCGGCGGAAATCTGCAAAAAGGCCGTCGGCAAGCGACGAAATACCCGGCTGACATAAAATCCCGCCACCGTACAAACAAAGCAGACAACGCCGATCAAAGCTGCCGAAAGCAAAATACCGACATTCATAAAATAAAGACTGATACCGGCGACGCAGGCATCTATGCTGGTTGCCGTCCCCAACATAAAAAGCAGACGAAGAGAAAGCTTGGAATCCACGTTTTCGCGTTCTTCGCCGGAAAAAGCTCCGCGGATAACGTTTAACCCCAGCAGCAGAAAAACCGTAAAAGCAATCCAATGGTCAAAGGCTTCAATGTAGCGGTGGACGGAGCTGGTGGCCAGCCAGCCGACCAGGGGCATCACAAACTGACCGATACCGGTCGCCGCCCCCAGTTTCAGCGCTGACGAAAAAACATTTTTCTTAATGACCAGGCCGTAAGAAAAAGCGACAGCAAAAGCGTCCGCCGACAGAGCCAAAGCCAGCAAAAAAACACTAAACATTTTTCTATCCTTAAAAAACAAGACAAAACAATGTTTAGTGCTTTTAAATTAAAAAAAGAAATTATTCAATTATTTAATTTTTTAAAATACTCAGATTATGCGCCTCGGGACGACCGGAACGATCTGGCACAATATCAAAAGACAGCTCCTGTCCTTCGGTAATTTTATCCAGCCCCGACTTCTGAATTGCCGTGATATGAACAAAGATATCTTTTTCGCTTTCCGGCGTTTTGATGAACCCGTAACCCTTTTTGTTATTAAACCATTTAACTGTTCCACTTAGCATATTAGTTCCTTTTGATAAAAATTAACACGGATCCGGCAGTTTTTGCGCTCCGGACTTTTGCGATATATTCATCAAAAAAGGCTTTTCAAGTGGAACGCTAAATTATTTTAAACTAATAATCTTTTCCGCCAGATTCCCGGCCTCGGCAATGATTTCCTCCTCGCCGTCGACGTGTCTGTTTTCCATAACCAGGCACCCGTTGCAGACAACGTCTGAAATACAGGCGCTGTCGGCCGCATATACCAAATCGGAAACAAGGTTATACGCCGGCACCATAAAAGGATGGTTCATATCTATCAACAGGCAATCGGCCAAAGCACCTTCCCTGATCTCGCCCGCATCAAGCCCAAAAGCCGCGGCGCCGTTGCTGGTTGCCGCCCGGAAAACATCGGCCGCCTTGCCGGCGGTGGCGGAAGACGCTTGTATCTTGGCCGAAAGCGAGGCAAATTTTATGCTTTCGATCATACTGAGGTTGTTGTTGGACGAGGCACCGTCGGTGCCGATGGTGATTTTGTCCGGGAAATGGGTGTACAAATCTTCAAAAGCAAACATACCGGAATTCAGCTTGAGGTTGGAAACCGGATTGTGCGAAAGAAAACTGCCGCGGCTGCCGATGATTTTTACGTCCTGTTTGTTTAAAAAGACACCGTGCGCCAGCATCGTGCGCGGGGTCAGCAGGCCGAAAGAATCGAGCCGCTCGGTCGGAGAAACGCCGTATTTTTCCCGGCAGTCGTTGTTTTCGCCCGCGGTTTCGCTCAGATGTATCTGCATGGTCAGGTTGTTTTGCTCCGCCGCGCGGGCGGCAAATTCCAACAAATCGGCCGAAACCGTATAAACCGCATGGCAGGACAGCCCTTTGATAATCCGTTCCGGACAAGGATTTTCCGCCGCCAAAAAGCGATCTGTTGCTTCCATTTTGGCCATGGTCTGAGCGGGATCGAACATATCCATCTCTACCAGCGAAATTGCGGCGCGAATCCCCATTTCTTTAACCGCACGCATGGTTTCTTCCCCGTAAAAATACATATCGGCAAAAAAGACCGTGCCCGATTTTATCATCTCCAGAATCGCCAACCGACTGGCAACATAAATATCAGCCGGTGTCAATTTTGCCTCAACCGGCCAGATGTCTTCGCGCAGCCACTCGAACAACGGCTTGTCGTCGCCGTATCCGCGCAAAATCGACATTGCCGCATGACAATGGGTGTTGTAAAATGCCGGAACAATCGCTTTTTGCGAACCGTCGATGATCTTGTCCGCCGCCGTTTCCAGACCGGGGGCGATTTTCGTGAAACGGTTGTTTTCGATAAATACGTCAACCCGCCGGTTTTGGTGCAAAATATTTTTAATTAAAATTGACATCCGGTTATCCTGAATTTATGTTAATGATAGTAACAATGTAGAACAGAACGGTTAATTATGAATGAACAAATTTTGGAAGAACGCCTGATTGAAATCGAATCGGCCATTGCCATCCAGGAAAAAACCATTGACGAACTGAACCAGGTGGTTATCGAACAGGGACGGCAAATCGAAAGGCTGACCAAAGAAAATCTTTATCTGGCGGAACTTTTGAAAAACGAAACCGTCAAACCGCAAAGCGAAGAAACTCCGCCGCCTCATTACTGAGCGCTCTTTAATCGGCAGCAGGCGTGTTTATATTATCCGGCAGGGAGAAAAAAATGGATATTGACGCTTTATACAAACTGACCCACGGGGTTTATGTCCTCGGCGCAAGTGATAACGGCAGGCCGGTCGGAAGCACCGTTGACGCCGTAATGCAGGCGGCAAACAAACCGGTGGTGATCGCCCTTTCCTGCCACAACGGGAGCTACACCAAAAGCTGTATTGAAAAAAGCGGCCGTTTCAGCCTTTCCGTCCTCGGACAAAACGTTGATCCGTTTATTGTTGCCGATTTCGGCTTTCAGACCAGCCGTACGGCCGACAAATGGAAAGACGTGCCGCATTTTATCGAAAATTCCCTGCCTTATCTCAAAAACTGCATTGCCGTAATGAGCTGCCGGGTAATCGATCGGCAGGTTTTTGAGAGCAACACGCTGTTTACCGCCGAGGTAACGGACTGCCGGGCAATGGCCGACGGCGAGCCGCTGACCTATTCCGACTATCGCGCTTCGTTTAAAAACGAAGTATTGAAATTTTTACCCACAATCTTAAACAAAAAGGAGAACAAAAATGGCTGATAATGAAAAACAATGGGTTTGCGTCGTCTGCGGATATGTTTATGACGGCGATATTCCGTTTGAAGAACTGCCCGATGACTGGACCTGCCCGGTCTGCGGCGTTGACAAAAGCTTTTTTGAACAACGTTAAAAAAATTTATCCCTTCCTCATTAACGGAAGGGATTTTTTTCAGATTTTGCCGGCGACGTATTGGTCTATATATTCTTTTTCTATTGCCAGCAGGGAATTTACGGAACTAATCTCAACATATTCCCCGTCGCCGTGGGCGTTTTCGCCGTTGACACTGTGCATAATGATAACCGAACGGTCGGAAAACATACGGGCATCAGTGCCGCCGCACATTTGCGCGACTTTCAGCTCCCGACCGGTAATTTTTTCGGCTATGCGGCGGTAGGCCGCAATTTCGGGCATTGAAACATCCATATAAACACCGCGGCTTGAAAGCAGAATTTCATAAGAACAGCGATGACGGGCGCAGGCCTCCCGCAGTTTTTGCTCCAGCGCGGCAAGCGTTGTCTTTTCCGTTAAGCGGAAATTGACCCGCGCTTCGGCCTCTGCCGGCACGACATTGTAGGTTGCCGGTGAATTAAACGCAGTAATCACCATCGTATCCTGCCAGATATCGTCCGGGCGGCAAACGCCCTTTTCATAACTGCCGAACCCCGCTTTGACATCTTCCAGACATGACATCAGGTGTTCCACCGCGTTCACGCCTTCCCACGGGCGGGAACTGTGCGCGTTTTCGCCGCGGGCGGAAATACGGACGCTGACCGGGTGCTTGGCTTTGTCGCAAATGGTCAAAAGATCGCCGGCATCGGTATCCAACACGATCCGGGCGTTGATTTTTTCATTTTTCACCAAAGCTTTGATGCCGTTGCTGGTGGTTTCCTCATCCGTTGTCAGCAGCACGCCGAAACGTATTTTTTTATCCATGGCATAAGAAAGAGCCACCAGGTTGACGGCAACCTGCGATTTCATATCCAGCGCGCCGCGGGCATAGATTTTTCCGTCTTCAACCCGCGGCAAAAAAAGCTCTTTTCCTGCCGGCACCACATCAAGATGACCGACGGTCATAATATCAAAATCGAAGTCCCTGCTGTTGGATAAAAGCAAAACCGGCGAAGCTCCCGGAAAATTGAACTCCCGGACAAAGGCGCCGGCCGGTGCCAGTTCTTTTTTGACCAGTTCCAAAGCCTCCCGGATTGCCTCGTCATGGCCGGAAATGCTCGGAATGCGTATCAGCTTTAAAATGTTTTCAATAAGTTTTTCCATATTTTCTCTGATCAACAACGGCGATAAAAGTTTGTTTCATCTGCTGGCGCCGGCGCAGGTGCTCCAATGCGTTGTCTATGCTGGTATGTGCGATATGAACGTCGCTGATGCAAAATACCGTCCGCCCGTCTTCCCTTAAAATATGGTCAAAATCTTTGGTCTTGGCAAAAGGCACAAAGCCCAATTTCTGATAAAAGCTTCTGGCGTTGACGTTGTTGGCGTTATATTCGATGATCAGGCTTTCATATCCCTGTTTTTTCAGTTCGGGAACAGTCTGCTGAAAAAGCAATGTTCCCAGTCCGTGGTGCTGGATCTGCGGGTCAAGATAAATCTGGTTGACGATCAGCGTTTTGTCGTTGAGTTCGACATCGCGCTCAAAATTAACCTTGCGGCACCAGGCATATTCAAAACCGTCGAGGAACCCTTTTTCCACATCTTCCGCCCGGCTGTTCACCGGTCGGGTATAATATTCCGGCACGGCGGAATAACGGATAAAACCGCGGGGAACGTCGTTGATGTGGAGGACGGCCACCGTCGACTGATCGTCTTCGGCCATTTTCCATAATTTTTTGATAAAATATCCCCGCGTATAAAGCGCCATTTCCTGCTCGGACTTATAATCGGCCGACAGCTTGTTATACGAACGCTGATATGCCTCCGCCAGCGGCAAAATCATACTCAGGCGCTTTTCCAAATTGCGGATTGAAACTTTCATGGGATCCCTTTTTATCAAATAGTTTAAAACTGGCAAAATTATATATAATTATCACCGCGAGTCAAATACTAAATAAAAAAAGATAGACCTTTACCGCGATTGATGTTAAAAACATAAAAACAAAAGAGGGCAATATGGATATTAACGAATTAAGCGAAAATTTCGAGCTGCTCGACAACTGGGAAGACAAATACCGTTATCTGATTGATCTGGGCGAAAAACTGCCGCCGTTTGATGAAAAATACAGAACGGAAGACTGGAAAGTCAGCGGCTGTCAGTCGCAGGTTTGGCTGGTTCCCGCCTTTTCGGGCAACGGAGCCGACGCCCGCATCAACTTTTCCGGCGACAGCGACGCCGCCATCGTGCGCGGTTTGATTGCCGTGGTTTTGACCATATTTAACGGCAAAAGCCGGCAGGAAATCCTTTCTCTTGACGTGGCGTCCCTGTTTGGTCGGCTGGGGCTGGAAGAGCACCTGTCGCCCAGCCGCCGCAACGGACTCGGCGCAATGGTCGACAAAATCCGCTTTTACGCCACCCAAGGATAACCGGTAAATACGAGGTGCCGATGAATATTCACGAATATCAGGCCAAGCAAATACTCAGCCGTAACGGAATTAAAATCCCGAAGGGCAAAATTGCCTATACGGCCAACGAAGCCCGGCAGGCAGCCAAGGCAGTTACCGCCAAAGGCCCCTGGATGCTGAAAGCGCAGATACAATCCGGTGCACGGGCGGTCGGTCATTTCCTGGAAAAAAGAGCCGGTTCCCGCGGCGGTATCCGGATGGTGGAAAATCTGAAAGATTTATGGACGGAAGCCGACGCCATGCTCGGCTCCACCCTTGTTACCAAACAAACCGGCCCGCAGGGAAAACAGGTCAGCCGGCTTTATGTGGAGGCCTATACCAGAGTGGGGTTTACTTTTTATGCCGGCATGGCCATCGACCGCGTACAGGCCTCGGTTACGCTGCTGTTGGCCAACACCAAGGACGACGACATCAATACGATTGCCGAATCCGACCCGGGACGTATTTTGCGCCTGCCGCTTGACCTGGTTACCGGTCCGACCCACGCCCAGACGGGAAAGGCGGCGGAGTTTCTCAAGCTTCAGCCCCGGAGCTACGACAGTTTTTATCTGTTTTTACGCGGTATGTTCAAAACTTTTATTGCCAACGACGCTTTGATGATTGAAATCAACCCGGCAGGGGTGATGAAAAACGGGGATATTGTGGCGCTTGACGCCAAAATTACGCTTGATGACAAAGCTCTTTACCGCCATCCCGAAAACCTGCGTCTGAAAGACGACTATGAAACCGGCGCCCGTGAGCTGAAAGCAGCCAAATACGGTTTTACCTATCACGAATTTGACGGCAGCATCGGCTGCATCGTCAACGGCGAGGGACTGGCCATGGCAATGTCCGACCTGATTAAACAGCGCGGCAGCAACGTTGCCTGCTGGCTTAATGTCAAAGGCGGCGTCGACCGGGACAAAATTGCGGCCGGGATCAAAATAATCGTTACCAATCCGCGGGTAGAAGGAATCGTCATTAACATTCTCGGCGGTTTTGTCCGTTGCGACCTGATTGCCGACGGCATTATCGACGCCGCGGCAGAAGTGGGGATGAACATTCCGCTGGTAGTACGTTTTGAAGGCACCAACCGGGATGAGGCTGAAAATATTCTCAAACGGGCCGGGCTGCCGCTGACACTTGCCCGCAACATGGAAGACGCGGCCGATGAAATTTTGAAAGCGGTGCAGGAGGGGATGTAATGTCGATTTTAGCCGGAAAAAATACCAAAGTCCTGGTACAGGGAATGACCGGAACGCAAGCTTCGTTCCATACCAAACGTTCGCTGGACTACGGCACCAATATCGTCGCCGGTGTTACACCGGGCAAAGGCGGCATAACTCATCTCGGGCTGCCGGTCTTTGATTCGGTTAAAGAGGCCGTTAAAGAAACCGGGGCGACCGCTTCAATGATATTCGTTCCCGCAAAAGCCGTCAAATCGGCCATTGCAGAAGCAGCAGAGGCCGAGCTGGAACTGGCCGTCTGCATTTCCGACAACGTCCCTATCCGGGATATGCTTGAGATCCGCAATATCCTGAAAAACGGCAAAACCCGCCTGATCGGCCCCAATACTCCGGGACTGATCACGCCCGGCGAGGCAAGGCTCGGTATTTTTCCGGAAAACATTCATACACCGGGAAAAATCGGCATTGTATCGCGCTCATCAACTCTGACCTATGAGGCGGTTTTGGAAACAAGACGCGCCGGTCTCGGGCAATCGACCGTGATCGGGCTCGGCGATGATATGGTCATCGGTATGAATTTTGCAGATGTTTTGGCCGAATTTATGAATGACGACGACACAAAAGCTATCGTAATGATCGGACAGTTGGGCGGAAATTTTGAAGAACTCGGCGCCGACTGGTACCGATCCTCTTCCGTCAAAAAACCGGTCATCGGTTTTGTTGCCGGCAACTCTCAGGCTTTCAGCTCAACCGTCGGCTATGCCGGCGATATTATCACGCGCGGCAAAATTACCGCCGAAGATAAGAAAAAAGCCCTCGCCGACGCGGGCATGACGGTTGTTGAACAAATTAACCGCGTCCATGACGAATTGCAAAAATTGAAATTGTAAAATGGTGTTGGGAAAATTTTTTCGCTTTTTGTTTGACAGCATTCTTCCGCGGCGGTGTCGGAAATGCGGCCAGATTTTGACAAACGAAGGCGAATTGTGCGAAAAATGCCTGAGTGAGCTTAATTTTATCTATCCGCCTTATTGCAAAAAATGCGGACATCCGCTGACCGATAGCGAAAACAGCGGCAAAATGCTTTGCGCTGTCTGTCTTTCGCGTAAACGCTCCCCGTTCCGCATGAGCCGGTCGGCCTTGTATTATGACGATGCTTCCAAAAATCTGATTTTGGCATTCAAGTTTATGGACAAGACAGAAAATGCAAGACTTTTGGCCGCCATGCTGAAAGTGGCCGGAGAAGATATTTTTGCCGCCGGAGCGGATGTGATTGTGCCGGTTCCTCTCCATTATACGCGTTTGATCAAAAGACGCTACAACCAGTCGGCGCTGCTGGCTTATGAACTGGGACGTTATACCGGACTGCCGGTCGACTGCTCGTCGCTGGTCCGTCATAAAAAAACGCGGCCGCAAGTTGAATTTTCGGGAACCGAACGCGCCCGGAACGTCAAGAAGGCCTTTTCCGTTCGCCATCCCGAAAAACTGGCCGGCAAGCGTGTGGTATTGATTGACGACGTTTTAACAACCGGTTCAACTTTAAGGGAATGTGCGGTTGCCCTGAAAAAAGCGGGCGTTCGTTCGATAGACACGCTAACCGTTGCCCGGGTCTGCTGATTTTTCTCCAAGCGCTAAATATAATCAAAAAGGTGCCTTTAAAGGCACCTTTTCATCTGGCATTGCTTAACAAAGTTTGACGATGGCACGGCTTTTGCGGCAACGGTATTTCTTATTGCCGTAATTTAGTCCCCTGTTACGACAATCGACGTCCGGATCAATGCAATAGCACCACGCGCTGTCCTCATCATGACCGGATATTACATCCGCCCAATAGATACCGGACAAAGCCTCGCCGCCAAGACTGACCATGAATTTATTTATTTTCATAATGTCAGCCAGCGTCAGCTCGCCCATAATTGACCAGAAACAGTAATCACCGACCCCATATTTTTCGTAACCGCTGAGTTTAGGGTAATAGAGGGTTCTTTTCTCCCAGGGCTGAGATTGTTTATTTTCGTACAAACAAATTCCATACCCGGCAAAAGAAATGCCCCATATTTCTTTGTCTAATAACTGTGAAGATTGTGTTCCGTCACAATAAAGAACAGCAATCCGGTTCACCATTTCTTTTAAGTCTTTTTTTCTTTTACTGACAACCTGGTTTATTTTCATCTCCGGCTGCGGATGGGTTTGCCAATAAGCAATCATTTCGTTCGGCGTTACCCCCAGCTTGTTCATCAAGCTTTCAATTTGCCAGATTTTGTATAATATTTTGTTCATAAAATAATGATTTAAAAATTTAATAACGCATTTAATATAGACAAAAACGCCCAAAAAATCAAGATAAATTATAGGGCTTTTACCTGAGTTTCCACGCCAGAAATTTTCCGACCGGACGTTCAATCAGGTGATAAGCGGCCATGCCCAGCACAGTGCCTAAAAGCAACGTGATTGAAATGTTCAGCCAGGGCTCGGCAACAACAGATGAGCGCCATATAAAACGACTGCATATATAGAACGCGACGATCTGCATGACATAAATGGCATACGAATATTTTCCGAGCCATGATGACAGACTATTTTCAAGCACCCGTGAGATTATTCCGAGATGCAGACAAAAACTGAGAAGAAGAAACGAAAAAACAATGATAAAAATAAATTTATCGGGATACGGATGATGGCGGACTGTTGTATATATCAGGATAAAAAGCAAAGCGCAAAGCTCCAAAACAGAAAATATAGCGAATATCGGTTTAGAAGCGCTTCTTTTTCGGGCACTGAGGCGTTCGTAAATTTGAGCTAACAAACACCCCCAGCCGACACCTGCCAAAGACCGCAGCAATCCTAAATTGAGAAAACCGGCCAGCACCGGACCACCCGCGCCGCGCATGGCTCCATGATTATAAGTAATGACCGCGATATAGGAGAAAAAAGAAATTACGGCAATTATTAAATTTCTCATGGCGGGAGAAAAGTTTTTGAACAAAAAATAATAGAATAAAAGCGCCCAAAACAAAGCAGAAACAAACCACAAAGCAACCGTTCGCTGATATTCCAGCACTAACCCCGTGCTTTGGAGAAAAAACAGGTTTAAGAATAACGTACAGCCCAGGTTTTTATATACCAAGACACAAAAAAGATAAACAAATGCCATAAGCGGCCAAAGCCGGCAGATTTTTCCCAAAGCAAAAGATGTCCAGCTTATTTCCGGGTGGCGCATGTATCCGTGGTAAAGGAAAAATCCGGAAAGAATAAAAAACATTTCAACAACCAGATATCCGTCTGCCGCCGCGGCAGCCAGGTCTTTGTAAACGGGAAGAGTCGTTCCGCCGGACATGGAGGAAAAAATGTGGAAATAAACAATGGAAACCGCAAAGAAAAAGCGGAGAAAATCAATGTTTTTAAATCTCATAGCCACCTGTTAAAAAATGTACAATTATTTAGGGGCGAAAACAACAAAATAATTTTTATTATCAAACTCTTATTGTTTGTTTAAAATTTATTAAGACCTGTAGCAACAAAATGATCATTAAATTGCGGCCGGCCTGTGGTTTTGCGATGAAGACCGGTGTTTTTCAAACAGTGATTTCTGATATAAAATTTATGTCATACCCGAGGTTTTATATATAAGTATTATATGATTTTTTTACAATTTTATGTTGTGGGTGCTATTCTTATATGATGCTTTTTGAATAGCAAGATTTGAACCGTTGTTGTTTCCCTTATCCGGTCATTATTTGGACTGATTGGATGTTTTTACCTATAAATTATTTTAAGCTGGCAATATATCATGTTCCCTGTTTCTGGTGTTTTTTTTCTATTTTCTAAGGGCTTGCCCGTTCTAACACTTTTGTTCACTATTTCTGGTGTTTTTTCTATTTTCTAAGGGCTTGCCGGGCTTTTTCCGGGCATATAGTTAGAGATGGGGTTAAATTGATGACAGGATGTTTGGTCAAGTCCGAGAATGACAATAAAAAATGTGTTTGCTTTTCTCCCCTATGTTAAGGCTCGAAGCTGGTTGGGTATAGTTAGAGATGGGGACGAGGGGGAGTGTGTTTTCCGGGAAAGACCGGGGAGTGACGTTTTTCCGGCAAAGTTGGACGGTAAACAGCAAAGCGGCAAAGGGGAACGCGGATGGTCGATTTTTACGCAACGCAGCTTCCGGGGACAGTAATTCCCCCGGATGACGACCAAGAAGTCTTTTTTTATAAGCACAGATTTAAGACAGTTGCCAGCCCCCTTAACTATAATAGCAAAGGAGTTTTTATGCGCAAAGCCGTAAGAAACTCTTGGAGCCACACAAAGCCGCGCGGTTTTCTGATTATAGATATTCAAACCGGGGAGCTATTCAGGGTACAAACCTTCGTTTTGCCAACGCCTGCCTGCGTGAAGCGTGTTGTTCCTCATCCCCTTTCTAAATATGAAAGGGATTTTCTTTTAGCCATCCTTACGCCTCTTTTTTTATAAAAAAATATCCCCTCAGACCGGAAGTCAGAGGGGATAAATATAACAACATTAGGAGGAGATCGGAATGTTTAGAAGATCCGGCAGCGACCTACTCTCCCGTGCCTTAAGACAAAGTACCATTGGC
>CALXPZ010000047.1 GCA_944390375.1 uncultured Alphaproteobacteria bacterium
GCACGTTCTTTGTCTTTTCCGATTATGTGCGTCCGTCGATTCGCCTGGCGGCGCTGATGGGTATCCGCGTGATATATGTTCTGACGCACGATTCGATCGGTGTCGGCGAAGACGGCCCTACTCACCAGCCGGTTGAGCATCTGGCCTCTTTCCGCGCCATGCCCGGTGTTTTGATGTTCCGCCCCTGCGACGTGGTTGAAACGGCGGAAGCTTGGCAGATTGCCCTCACCACGGAAAACAAGCCGAGCCTGCTGGCTCTGAGCCGCCAGAACCTGCCGTTGCTGCGAGTTTCCTGCCGTCAAAATCTGACCGCTAAGGGCGGCTATGTCATTTCCGATGTAACCAAAGGAGCCCGCCGTCAGGCAACGATCATTGCCACCGGTTCGGAGGTGTCGCTGGCGGTAGAAGCGCAGGCTATGCTGCGTGCCGAAGGCATCGAAACGGCGGTTGTTTCCATGCCCTGTACCGAGCTGTTTGACAGTCAGGACGAAAAATACCGCAAAAAAGTTCTCGGCCGCGCGCCGCGGGTTGTTGTGGAAGCGGCAGCCAAATTCGGTTGGGAAAAATATCTCGGCGGCAAAGGGGAAATTATCGGCATGGACGGTTTCGGAGCCTCCGGGCCGGCCGGCGAACTTTACCGCCGTTTCGGCATCACGGCCGAGGCGGTGGCCGCTGCCGTCAGAAAATACTGCAAATAAAAGGGAAGGGGCGAAAGCCTCTTTCTTTTTGCCGTATTCGGAATATCCCCCGCCGGCAGAAAAAACTTGAAAAAACGCGCCGGCTGACTATACTCTGATAAAAAATCGAGTTTAACCATATTTTATTCTTGAGGAGAAAATTATGCCATTAGTTACAATGCGTCAGATTTTGGATCATGCAGCGGAAAACAGCTACGGTGTTCCGGCATTTAATATCAACGATATGGAGCAGGTAATTGCCGTATTGCAGGCAGCCAGAAAAGTCAACGCCCCGGTCATTTTGCAAACCTCGACCGGCGCCCGCAAATTTGCCGGTGATCCGATGATCCGCCACATGGTGCAGGCCGGTATCGAAATGTTCCCGGAACTGCCGATCTGTATCCACCAGGATCATGGTTCGTCGGTTGATATCTGCCAGTCGGCGATTGTAAACGGCTATTCTTCCGTGATGATGGACGGCTCTTTGGAAGCAGACGGCAAAACCCCGTCTTCTTTTGAGTACAATGTCCGCGTAACCAAAGAAGTGGTTGCCCGCGCTCATGCCGTCGGTGCCTCTGTCGAAGGCGAACTGGGCGTCATCGGCTCGCTTGAAACCGGCAAAGGCGACAAAGAAGACGGACACGGCGCCGAGGGTGTAATCGACAAGAAACGTCTGGTTACCGATCCCGACGAGGCCGCCCGTTTTGTTGCGGAAACTCACCTTGACGCTCTGGCGGTTGCCGTCGGCACCTCTCACGGCGCTTACAAATTTACCCGCAAACCGGACGGCGAGATTTTGTCGATCGAAACGATTGAAAAAATCCACAAAAAACTGCCGAATACGCATATGGTTATGCACGGCTCTTCTTCCGTTCCGCAAGAGTTGCAGGATCTGATCAACGCCTATGGCGGCGCCATTCCGCAAACCTACGGCGTTCCGGTCGAAGAAATTGTCCGCGGCATCAAATCCGGCGTCCGCAAAGTCAATGTCGATACCGACTGCCGTATGGCCATCACCGGCGCCATCCGCAAACTGTTTGCCGAAAACCCGAAGGAATTTGACCCGCGCAAATACCTGAAACCGGCCATCGAGGAAATGCAGAAGGTCTGCGAAGCCCGCTACATTGCTTTCGGCGCGGCCGGTCATGCCGACAAAATCAAGGTTATCCCGATGTCGGAAATGGCTAAAAGATACGCAAGCGGCGAACTTTAATAGGTTTTTCCGCTTAAAAGAAACAAAAACCCCCGTTTCCTCCCGGAGCGGGGGTTTGCTTATATACACAAAAGCCGGGCCTGCGTTTTTATCTTTTATTAAAACTGATGACAATATTTTTTTGAGTTAAAGGTAATTCCCCGAAAAACACCGGGATATTTTTGCTGTCAAAAATTTTTTTCCATGTTATAAGGCAAAAAAAGAAAGGCTAAAACATAATGCTTTGTATCAGTAATTTTAAATGCCCGTTGGAAGAAGACGAAAAAAGACTGCCCGCAAAACTTTCCGAATATTTGGGCTGCCCGCTTGAAAATGTCCGGGTGCTGAAAAAAGCGGTTGACGCGCGCAGCCGTTCGCAAATATGGCTGGTTTATACTCTGGTATTTTCCGTTGCCGACGAAACGGCGCTGCTTAAACGCGGACTGCCGTTTGTGGCGCCTTATATGCCGGAGCCGGAACTGTTTTTGCCGTCGCCGGCAAACAAAATGCCTCGTCCCGTCGTTGTCGGCAGCGGCCCGGCGGGAATGTTTGCCGCATTGGTTCTTGCGCGTGCGGGGGGCCGGCCGGTTGTGTTGGAACGCGGCAGGGCGGTGCCCGAGCGGCAGCGCGACGTGGAGAATTTCTGGCGCGGCGGCAGGCTTGATCCGGAATCAAACGTGCAGTTCGGCGAAGGCGGCGCCGGCACTTTTTCCGACGGCAAACTGATGACCGGCATTAAAAAGGACGCCTGCACCGCTTTTGTTTTCAAACAACTGGTCGCGGCCGGGGCGCCGGAAGAAATTTTGTATC
Source organism: uncultured Alphaproteobacteria bacterium (assembly GCA_944390375.1). Lineage (GTDB taxonomy): Bacteria > Pseudomonadota > Alphaproteobacteria > RF32 > CAG-239 > JAFUYI01. The sequence continues at coordinate 2,680 of CALXPZ010000047.1, forward strand.
TGGCCAAACCGCATCTCGGCACCGACAAACTGGCGGGCATCGTACAGAATATCCGTGCGCGGATTGTTTCTTTGGGCGGGGAATATCGTTTTGAAAACCGGCTGGAAGACTTGTCTTTTGACGGTGAGTGCCTGCGGGCGTTAAAAATCCGCAGCAACAAAGAGGTTTATGAACTGCCGGCCGCCGATGCGGTGCTGGCTTTGGGGCACAGCGCCCGCGATACTTTTGAAATGCTATACCGCCGCGGGGTGCCGATGACGGCAAAGGCTTTTTCCGTCGGGGTGCGTATCGAACACCCGCAAAGCCTGATTAACCGCGCGGTATATCATGATTTTGCCGGTCACCCGCGTTTGGGAGCCGCCGATTACAAACTGGCCGTTCACCTGCCGAACGGGCGTTCTGCTTACAGTTTTTGTATGTGTCCCGGCGGGGTGGTGGTACCGGCCGCATCCGAAGAAGGGCGGGTGGTAACCAACGGTATGAGTTATTATGCCCGCGACCGGGAAAATGCCAATGCCGCGCTTTTGGTCGGCGTGGAACCGGTCGATTTCGGCAGCGCTCATCCGCTGCAAGGAATGTACTGGCAGCGTGAGCTGGAAGAAAAAGCTTTTGCCTCCGGCGGCAAAACATATGCCGCCCCGGCGCAAAAGGTTGAGGATTTTCTTAAAAACAAAGCGTCGGTTAAGGCGGGCGATGTTAAGCCGAGCTATGCCCGCGGCGTGGCCTGGGGACACTTTGACGGGGTACTGCCTCCTTTTGTGATCGATACCTTGCAGATGGCAATTCCGGAAATGGATAAAAAATTGCACGGGTTCAATTTTGCCGATGCCGTTATGACCGGGGTGGAAACCCGCAGTTCGTCGCCGATTCGCTTGTTGCGGGGAGAAGATATGCAAAGCCCGCTCAAAGGGCTGTATCCGGCCGGTGAGGGAGCAGGCTATGCCGGCGGCATTGTTTCCGCCGCGGCCGATGGGGTCAGGGCGGCTCTGGCGCTGCTGCAAAAATACGCCGGCTGAAAAAACACGGCAAAATAGAAAAAGGCGCCGGAAAACCGCCGCCTTCTCTTTTCCCCTAAAACTTCGTTATTTGGAGTGCCTGATTTGTTTAGGGAGAAAACATGATTGACTCTTCATATTTTGTCCTATTTTGACTTTTTTTGTTTTATTTGTCAAATATTAAATCCGACACCCCTTGAAAAAAATAGAAATTTTTCAATATTATTATTTTACTGCAATGTGTTAGCGTTTATCCGTATATTCTTTGCCGCTTTTGATGTCTTGCAGAAAATCTTCCCAATCCTGCTCATGATCCAGTTCTTCGTGCAGAATTTTGCGGGAAATTTCAAAAGTTTCAAAATCTTTACCGTGGCACATCTCGCAAATCTGCTGATAGCGTTTGATGGCGCAGCGTTCGGAGGCGAGATTTTGTTTTAAGAGTTCGACGTCAAGCGGGTTTTCCGGCGCCATATATTTGCATTCGGCGATTTTGTCCCAGTCGGCGGGGGAAAGCACCGGCGTGCCGCCCAGTTGAATAATTCGTTCCGCCAGCCATTCGGCATGTTTCAGCTCTTCTTTGGCGTGTTCTTCAAATTCGCTTTCAATGGAAGTGCGCATCGGTCCCACGATGATTTTTGCGCCGATCCAGTACTGGTAATAGGCCAGCCATTCTTCGGCATAAGCCTCGTTTAAGACCTTGAGCAGTTCTTCGTTGTCAATGTTGCTGATTTCTTCTGCCGTTTTACCCATAATATTTCTCCTTTGCGATACAGGTTGATTTCTGACAGCTTAGATAATTGCTGTTAAAGAAAAATCAACCTGTTGTCGGTTACAATCATAAAATAAAAGCAATTATGCAAAAAGAAGGAGAAACCGATGGTATTGATAGCCCCGAGTCTGCTTTCTGCCGATTTCGGCCGCCTGGCGCTGGAAACGGCGGCGGTTGCCGATGCCGGTGCCGATTGGCTGCATCTGGATATTATGGATGGTCATTATGTTCCCAATCTGACCTTTGGGCCGGCGGTGGTCAAAAGCCTGCGCCGGGAGAGCCGGCTGTTCTTCGACGCGCATCTGATGGTTGACAACCCTGACCGGATGGTTCCCTGGTTTGCCGAGGCCGGCGCCGATCTTATCACCGTGCACGCGGAGGTCTGCCCGCATCTGGACAAGACCTTGCAGACAATCCGCGGTTTGGGTAAAAAGGCGGGCGTTTCTCTTAACCCGGCGACATCGGAAAACATGCTTGAATATGTACTCGACAAGCTGGATCTGGTGCTGGTCATGACGGTCAATCCGGGATTCGGCGGCCAGAAATTTTTGCCGGAGCAGTTGGCAAAAATCCGTCGGATAAAAAAAATGATTGCCGGCCGTTCAATTCTGATTGAGGCCGACGGCGGCATCAACCGCGACACCGCGCCGCTTTGCATTGAGGCCGGCGCCGATGTGCTGGTTGCCGGCAGCGCCGTTTTTAACGGCGGCAATTATGTTGCAAATATCGGCGCATTGCGCTAAAATTAACAAATAACGGACAACGGAGGAAAACGGCATGGCTCTGGTGATGGTAATTGAAGATGAAGAAGCCTTGGCGCTGCTCTTAAAATATAATCTGGAAAAAGAAGGCTATGAAGTCGTCTGGGAGTCTTCCGGCAACAAAGCGCTGGCGGCGGTGGAAAAATATTGCCCGTCGGTGATTTTGCTCGACTGGATGCTGCCCGAACTTTCGGGGGTGGAAATTTGTAAGATGATCCGCAATAAGCCGGATATTAAAGATATCCCGATTATTATGCTGACAGCCAAAGGCGAGGAAGAAGACAAAGTAAAAGGGCTCTCTGCCGGTGCGGACGATTATGTAACCAAGCCTTTTTCGGTGCCCGAATTGATGGCCAGGGTCAAAACCAACCTCCGCCGCGCCCCCGAGCTTTTGCCACAAAAAGAGCTGGTGTTTGAGGATATCCGGATGGATCTGGCAGAAAAAAAGGTCTTTCGCGGAGACAAGTATATTCACCTCGGGCCGACCGAATTCCGATTGTTGAGGATGCTGATGGAAACGCCGGGCAAAGTCTTTTCGCGCGAATTTTTGCTCAAAAACGTATGGGGTAACAATATTTATGTGGAGTCGCGCACGGTTGACGTGCATATCCGCCGCCTGCGTAAGTCGCTTAACGAATACGGTCCCGATTATATCCGTACGGTTCGGGCAACTGGTTATGCCATCGACAACAACAGCCACATCGAAGAGGCGGAAGAGTCAGAAAAATAATTTGCCTAAATATTGACAAAAAAAGGCGTTGCTCTTATAGTAGTTGAAGTAAACAAAATTATTTTTCAAATTATAAATAATAGATAGAGATGACAAAAAGTGAAGCAAAAACGCTGACCTGCATTTTGCTGGGAGCGGAAAGTATTGGTATGGTGACTGCTTTTGTGGTTAGTGTCTTTACGGTTGCCGAGTGGGGACAGGCCGATATCCGGGATTACGGCATATGGGTCATGGAAAACGGATTGTATTTGTTATCGGCCATGGCGCTGGTTTACGGATTTATCCTCCGCCCGATTAGGCGCAAAGCCGTGGAAAAATTCAGTTCAATCATTCATTTCAGGAACTGGGTTTATTATGCGGAAGGAACCGCGGCAGTCGTTTTCGCCTTGAGCGGATACCTGCATTGCTGCTGGCTGTCGCTTTTGGCGATAGCGTTGTATTCCGCATGGAAAATCATAGAAATCGCGGGAGACAGCCTGCTGCTCAACCATTGTCGTTAAAATTGTTTTACAAAAAAGGTTAGCATTTCAAATGCTAACCTTTTTTGTTACCTGATCAGATAGGCATTTCCGCTCTGGTCAAAAACCACCGTTTGCCCGTCGGAAACGGAAACTCTGAGCATATGTTTTTGCGCAGCCGTTTGAGGATTGACCGCGGGCAGGAGCGAAAGACAATAGCGGGTTCTTTCCCTGTATCCGTTGCCAAAACGTTTAATAACCGTCAAAATTTGGCTTTGCGGGTCAAAAGTTGATATTTCCGCTTGTCGCAGCTTACAGTTTTCGATTCTTTCCTGCAATTCGGTCAGCGTTTGTTCCTCCGGCTTGTTGATATAACCGACGGCAAAAAGCGCCACCACCAACACCGCGCTGATCCAGATGATCAGATCCGAGTATTTTCTGTTTTTTCTCATAATCATAAAAAATTAATAAAACTAATAATATTGTAAACGCGCTTCATTATAGGCATAAACTTTTTCTTGTCTATGGAAAATGTTTAAATCCCTTGCTATGCACGGTCTTTTGCGTCATTATAAAACAAAAATTTATAAAGGAAACAAAATGAGCCTGAAATTTGAAATTCTTGCCCGTTCCGGCAAGGCCCGCCGCGGACGTCTCCACACCAAACACGGCATTGTCAACACGCCGGCTTTTATGCCGGTTGGCACCTGTGCCACGGTCAAGGCGATGATGCCGGAATCGGTAGCCGCCACCGGGGCGGAAATTTTGCTCGGTAACACTTATCATTTAATGCTCCGCCCGGGAGCCGATCTGGTGGAAAAAATGGGCGGATTGCACAAATTTATGAACTGGCCGAAACCGATTTTGACCGATTCCGGCGGTTTTCAGGTGATGAGTCTGACCGGTTTGCGCAAGCTGAGTGAAGAGGGCGTGGAGTTCAGTTCCCATGTCGACGGCAAAAAATATTTTTTGTCGCCCGAAGAGTCGATGAAAATTCAGCACAAGCTTGATTCCAATATCACCATGTGCTTAGACGAATGCGTCAAACTGCCGGCGCCGTACGAAACGGTGAAAAAATCGGTGGAAATGTCAATGCGCTGGGCAAAGCGCAGCAAAGACGCCTGGGTCAACCGCGACGGTTACGGCATTTTCGGTATCCAGCAGGGCGGTGATTATCAGGATCTGCGCGCCTGGTCGGCGGAAAAGCTGAAAGAAATCGGCTTTGACGGCTATGCCATTGGCGGTTTGGCAGTCGGTGAGGGGCAGGAAAAAATGTTTGAAGTACTGGACTACGCGCCCGGTATGCTGCCCGATGACAAACCCCGTTATCTGATGGGCGTCGGCCGCCCCGATGACATTGTCGGCGCGGTTTTAAGGGGGGTCGATATGTTCGACTGCGTGATGCCGACGCGTTCCGGACGCACGGCTCAGGCCTTTACCCGTTTCGGCACGATCAATATTCGCAACGCCCGCCATCGGGAAGATCCCCGGCCTTTGGAAGAGGGCTGCGACTGTCCGTTGTGCACCAATTACAGCCGCGCTTATCTGCACCATTTGCAAAAGGCCAACGAAATCCTGGCGGTAATGCTGCTTACCTGGCACAACATCCGCTACTATCAGCGGCTGATGGCCGGGTTGCGGGCGGCGGTTGAGAGCGATACGCTGAACGAATTTGCGGCGGCTTTTTATGCCGATCAGGCAAAAGGAGACATAGAGGAGATATAAAAAATGGCGGAAGAACAGAAAGAAACGCCGAAAAATCTGCGAGTTTGCGTGTCCGGCGGCCATTGCGACGGCAAAGATCCGGCTTATGTGGAAGAATGTTATAAGCTCGGCGCCAAAATTGCCAAAATGGGTTTTCGCCTGGATTATGGTTTTTCCAATTCCGGGGTGATGGGAGCCGTTGCCCGCGGCGTAATTGATAACTGGCGGGAGCGGAAAGACAAATATTACGGCGAAGTAACGCCGATTGTCGGCATTACCACCCGCGAATATTATGACCTTTATGAAAAAGACGATATTTTGCGCCAGATCAGCGAGGTGGTGCTGGAAGATACGCTTGAAAACCGCAAGAACAAGCTACTTGAGGCCGATATTGTCGTCTTTGCCCCCGGCGGGGTCGGTACATTGGACGAACTGGCTTATGACTGCGTGGCCATGCAGGACGGTTTTTTGAAAACCAAACCGTTTATCATGTATAACATCAACGGCTTTTTCTATCATATTCTGGAATATCTGAAAGTCCTGGCCTCCAGCGGATTTGCCCAGCCGGTGCCGTTTATCGTGGTGGACGACAGCGAAGAACTGGAAACCGCTTTCCGCCTGCTCCGGATGCGTTATAACGACTGCGCCGATGCCAAAGAGGCCTATGCCAACGCCCGCCAGTTGGCATACGAGCTGCCTTATTTCTTAAAGAAAAAAACCGACAGCAGCGTCCATGTTGAAGATATCTGGGCAGATATGAAAGCAATCGAGGCAACCGGCAGCGAAGAGCAAAAGCAGGCTCTGTCGAGCGAAATCGAGCAGGCCTACCTGGAAAAAGAAATTGAGCGGATGTACGACCGGCTGGCCAAAACCGGCCGCGATACGGCCATTGTCAGCGACAAGCTGACCCGCTTGAAACAGAGGAAGAAAAAATGGAAATAAAGGCCATTCCCGCTTCTGTCTGGAGCTTTTTGTGGCACTATTTTTCCCGGCGGAAAATGTTGTTTTTTGCCAACCTCGGGGCAATTCTTGCCGGCGAGTTCCTGATCCGTCTGTCGCTTTACTATGCGGCGGAAATTGTCGAAGTCATCACCGGCGCCGGCAACCGCGGGGAGATATTGAGAGAGGCTCTTGTATTGGCGGTCATTGCTTCGGCGCTGCTTTTGATCAAAAGCATGGCGCAGAATATGATCTGTTTTCTTGAGGCGCGGTTTATGCCGACGGTGCTGGCCAACGTGGCCAAAGATTTGTTTTCTTACGCGCACCAGCACTCAACGGCATTTTTTGCCGAAGAGATGGCCGGCAACATTTCCGGCAAAACCAAAACGATTATCGACAGCATTTACCCGATATACTACAACCTGGTCTGGGGGTTTTTGACGCCGCTGGCGGCAACCCTGATCACCATCGGTTTTGTCTTAAAAATCAATTTGACTCTGGCGCTGGTTTTGCTCGTGCTTAATCTTCTGGTCGTATATGTCATTTACCGTTTAAGCCGGAGCATGGTTCCTTTTTCCGAAAAAAGGGCGCGCACCATGTCGGAGGCCAACGGTGTGCTGGTGGACAGCATCACCAATGCCGGGCTGGTCAAAAATTTTGCCAATTATCGTTTTGAACGCAAGCACTATTTCCGTTCAATGAAAACGGCGGCTGCCGCCGACCGGGCGGAAACGCTGAAATTCGGGCAGATTTTTATCTGGCAGAATTTGTTTCGCGCGCTGGTGCAGATTGTTTTTTACGGGTTGCCGGTCTGGTTTTGGTATATGGATAAAATCACGGTCGCCGATTTTGTGCTGATGCAGTCGCTGATTGCCGTTTTGAGCAACACTTTCAGTATGCTGTCGATGAATTTTATGCAGTTTTTCAAGGTTTACGGCAGCATCCGCGACGGCTTGAACCTGCTTTCCAAACCCTGCGAGGTCAACGACCTGCCGGGGGCGGGCAATTTGTCCGTCGGCGCCGGTCGGATAGAGTTTAAGAACATCAATTACCATTACAAGGGAGCGGGCTTTTTATTTGAAAACTTTAATCTCTCCATTGCCGGCGGCGAAAAAGTGGGGTTGGTCGGCCGCTCCGGTTCGGGCAAATCGAGCCTGATCAAGCTGCTGTCGCGCTACTACGATATTCAGCGGGGAGAAATTGCCGTTGACGGACAGGACATTGCCCGCGTAACTCAGGAAAGCCTGCGCCGGCAGATAGCCCTCATTCCGCAGGATCCGAGCCTGTTTAACCGCAGTATTATCGAAAATATCCGCTACGGGCGGCCGCAGGCAAGCGATGAAGAAGTTTTTGAGGCGGCGCGCAAAGCCTATATTCACGATTTTATCATGCGCCTGCCGGAAGGCTATCAGAGCAAGGTCGGCGAACGCGGGGTGATGCTTTCCGGCGGTGAGCGGCAGCGGATTGCGATTGCCCGTGCGATTTTGAAGAATGCGCCGATTCTTATTTTGGACGAGGCGACATCGGCCTTGGACAGCGAAAGCGAAAAATATATCCAGGAATCGTTAAAAAATTTGATGCAGGGCAAAACCGTCATTGCCATTGCCCACCGTCTTTCCACCTTAAGGGAAATGGATCGGATTGTGGTGATGGACAAAGGAACGATTATAGAAAGCGGGACGCACGCCGCCCTTATCCGCAAAAAAGGCGCATACTGGAGATTTTATGCCATGCAGTCGGCAGGTTTTATCGAGGCCGACGGGGAGGAGGGCGCTTGCTGAAAATAATCTGGTCTTTTTTCTTTTTGTCGGCGTTTGCCGCCGCGCTGTGGCAGACCTTTGCCGGCAACATCGCGGTATGGAGCGAGCTGGTCGGCGCTTTGTTTGATTCCGCCAAGTCGGCGTTTTCGATTGCCCTTAATTTGACCGGGCTGCTCTGCTTGTGGCTGGGACTTTTGAAAATTGCCGAAAAGTCGGGGATAACGGAGATTTTGGCGCGTCTGCTCCGGCCTCTTTTTACGCGGATTATGCCCGGTGTGCCGGCAGATTCGCCGGCCGTCGGCTCGATGGTGATGAACATTGCCGCCAATGTTTTGGGGCTGGATAATGCGGCCACGCCGATGGGTTTAAAAGCCATGGAGCAGCTACAGGAGCACAACCCGCGCAAAGACACGGCGTCCGATGCGGAAATTATGTTTATGGTGATCAACTCTTCTTCGGTTACGTTGATCCCGATTACGATTTTGATGTACCGTTCGGAACTCGGCAGCGCAAACCCGGCATCTGTGTTCGTGCCGATCCTGTTGGCCACTTCGGTCTCGACGTTGGTTGGTTTTCTGGCCGTGGCGGCTGTGCAAAAGCTTAATATCTTTAACCGGGTGGTGCTCTTCTGGTTGTTGGCGGCGGTAGCGCTGGTATCAGCGCTTGCCTGGGGATTTTTGCAGCTGCCGCCGCCGGAACGTATGGCTATATCGGCGGCCGTCGGCAACGGCATATTGTTTTTTATCGCCGCCTTTTTCATTTTTTGGGGACTGATAAAAAAACAGGATGTTTACGAAAATTTTATCGACGGCGCCAAAGAGGGTTTTAAAATAGCGGTAACGATTATTCCCTACCTGGTGGCGATGCTGACGGCAATCGCCGTTTTCCGCGCTTCGGGGATGTTTGACCTGCTGCTTTTGGGGATAGAAAAAGGGCTTGCCGCTTTAGGGGTGGACACCGCTTTTGTTCCCGCTTTGCCGACCGCGCTGATGAAACCGCTTTCCGGCAGCGGCGCGCGGGCGATGATGATTGAAACCATGCAAACCTACGGCGCAGACAGTTTTCCGGGCTTTGCCGCTTCCGTTGTCCAAGGCTCGACGGAAACCACTTTCTATGTGCTGGCGGTTTATTTCGGTGCGGTAAAAATAACCCGAACCCGTTCGGCGCTGCCCTGTGCGCTGCTGGCCGATTTGGCAGGAATTGCGGCGGCCATTGCACTGAGTTATTGCTTTTTTGTCGGCTCATAATAATGGTTGAATAAAAACATGGTTTACGATATACTACCATCCTATTTTTTATTATTTAACCTGTAATAATTATTTTGTATGGAAAAACAACAAATGGAGCCTTTGCTGGCTAAAACCAGGGAATGGAAAAACTTTATGGTCAAACAGCTTTCCCTGCCGCAGGACTATACGCAAAAAAGCTTTGCGGAAATTTTAACGGTTCGGAAACTTCCAACCGACGGTATGTATGATCTTTTGGCTCTGACCATGTCAAAAGTCGGTGTTTTTTCGCCTCAGGAACTTGCTGTCCTGCATCAAAACAAGGGCTACCTTGCCGTATTGAATATCCTGTATGACACGGCCATCGTTCCGTCCGGCAACATTTTCTGGCTGAATCATCCCGATTATCCCGAAATTGTGTTTGAGATTATACCGGGGCGGCTGGATTTTTACAGGATTTATATCGTCGATGCGCAAACGGCGGCTCTGTGCCGGCCGGAAGACGGGATTTTGCTCTATATTGCGGGTCTGGGCAAGTTGGCGGATGTCTATTTTGTTGAAAAAATCCCTGCTGCCGTGGAAGAAAAAAGAAAGAAACAGGTTCAGGGCGTTTATTGATTTTTTTTTAATTATCTTGATATCCGGTAAAACGGCCGGATGCAAAAACAAAAAAAGCATCAACCGCAAAGGTTGATGCTTTTTTTTAATCGTCAGCCCTATTTTAGAGCGCTTATGATCTTGTCATATTCTTCTCTGCCGATTTCTCCGGCCTGAAGAAGTTCATGCGCCATTTTTTTGAAAGCCTTTTTTTCAGACTTTGTCATGTTCTCGGGATCTTTTCCGTATTGATCCAGCATGAACTGGCGCAAGTTTTCTGCTCCTTGTTGTCCGGCGTTTTTGTTGGTGTTGGTTGCGGTTCCGAACTGAGGCTGATTTTTTTTGTTATTTTTCATATCTTTTTATTTTAATTGGTTAATAATTCTTTTTACATTTTTCAATTTAGACTAAAAATATGTTTTTGTCAACAATTTTCTACAATAAAGAAAAAATATCCCGCCACGGGGACGGGATATTTATTAAAAAAGCCTTTGATATATCAGAATTCTCTTTTCAGATCGCGTTCAAAAATCGAACGGATTGTTTTTTCTATATCGGCGTTTTCGTAAATAACTTTGTACAGCGCCTGACAGATAGGCATATCGATTCCTTCCTTGTCGGCGATGATTTTGACAGCCTTTAAGGTCGGCACGCCCTCCGCCAGTTTGGCAAAACGCTCACCCTTGGCAAAGGCCTCGCCGAAAGAGCGGTTGTGGCTGTATTTGGAAAACAGGGTCGCCTCATAGTCGCCCAAGTGCGCCAGTCCGTAGGCCGACATCGGATTGCCGCCGAAATGTTTGATCAGCCGCCCGACCTCAACCGGCGCCCGTGCCATCAAAGCGCCTTTTAAGCCGTACCATTCCAGT
>CALXPZ010000048.1 GCA_944390375.1 uncultured Alphaproteobacteria bacterium
TTATCATCCGCCATACCGACGGAATTAGCGCTTATTGCCGGCAGCACGGGGTAACGCTGCAAAAATTTCCCGCCCGGTTTAAGGAAAACTATGCGAGAGAAATTGCCGTGGTTGACGATTGGCTGAAGAAAGACGAGATGTTTAAAATGAGCCTGGAGGAATATCTGAAAGAAAATCAGGCGGAGTTGTTTGATATGTATGAAAAGGAGCGGAAATATCTTATTACCAGAACCCTGGCCAAGCAGACAGAAACAAAGGCGGACGATTTTGTCTGGAAAGAGGAATATGACCGGCTGCTTTCCGCAGAAAAATATTGCAAAACCGTTGATGAAAGTTTTGATGCTATGAAGTCGTCAGCAATGTTTGATATATTTACGGAAACGGTTGCAAAACTTGAGCAATAGCCGCTGTAATAAAAAAGGCGGAAACGATTAAAATAACCAGGGCGCCTTTAATTTGCAGACCTTTGTATCTTCTTTGGAAGATATTTAAATTCATGTTATGGTGTTAAGAGGTATTCAGAATGCTAAATACCTCTTATGATATCAACCAGTAAACGAAACCAGATAAACGTTAAACATAAAAAATTTCAATTTCTTTAGTTAATGTTTATTTTTTTTGAGAATCTTTTTTTTGCAAAGGCGATTATCAATGACAAGATAATACCGCCGAAGTTTAAGTATACCAAACCGTAAAGCAGTCTGTTTAACCAAACCTCGCTGTATTGGATGTAAGAATAACTGCCTATAATCAGCAAAAAGGCAGCCCATGTAAAGAAAGGCACCCAGCCGAAGGCGGCGAGATAGTATGACAGGTTGGGGAATTTGGCAGTAAAGGCGCTCAAAAATTTCGGTGTTTTGTTAAAACAAAGCATGATGCAACAGCCGATAAATATCAAAAACAGAATGCTTGAAACAAATTCCAGTCCGAGCAGAGAAAAGGGCGCGTCAAAAACATCGTATAATCCGCCTAAAACCAAAGCTTTTTTTGAATATAGTTTCATTTTGTTTCATTCCTTTTTTATTTCTGCACAGTTTTTTCATTGGCGGAAGAAAGGTCTTTTGTTATTGCTGCGGGTTCTTCATTCGTTGTTTGCAGGCATTTTCCTTCGGCGCAATGTTCCAGATATGTAATTTCTTGCACTTCAGGTAATTTATTGATTGTTGTCAGGAGGAAAAAAAGTATAAACCAGAGCAGGATTTTACCGGATTTTATAGGAAGAACGCTGGTTGCGGCCATTGCCAGAATAAACAAATAAAACTTGTGCTCAATATTTATGATTTGAGTATTGGTACTTGTAAAAAAGCTATATCCGTAGTGGCTTAAACATAGTATGACGCATAGTCCCCATATGCTCCACCAAATTTTTTTGTATTTATTCATTGAACCCTCTTTGGATGGTTTCCGAATTTTGGAAATAAGCCTGATTAACCGATGGAATAAGATGCAGCCAACGGGGAATCAGCAAAAATGCACATATCCATAGCAGCATTTCTATCTTTTGTAAGGAGGGATGTTGTTTTTTAAATAATAATAAAAACCCCATTATTCCTAAAAAAGCAAAAATTTTGTTTATGGCTCTTTGTGTAATCTGCAAGCTTATGTCATAATCTTGCAGCGGTAAAATCCAGATTCCAATGCCACATGACTGGAGTATGTTGCCCAGACTGTAGATTATAATAAAAAATACTGCGATTTTATCCAGAAAACGTAGAATACGGCTCATAGTATGTTCCTGTAAGTTTTCTTTATATTATAAACAGGCCGATGATTTGTCAATCATCAGCCTGTTTATCGTTTTAAAAGAATTTTTTACGTGCACTTATCGGAAGTAGTGTGTTGCATTGATTAATATCAGAAGAAGATAATCCTTTGTATATGCCAAGAGCATTGTTTTTCAAGTCTTTGAGGCTATCTTGTATAATTTGTAAGTTTGTTCCATACTTAGGATCGTTCCATTTATGATATAAATCTTTTCCTTCTTTTAATGCTCCAGCGAGTCCTATCGCAATTGCTGTAACAGGTCCGTCAAATGCTCCAACGCAACTGACATATTGGTGCTTATTATCATCAGGTATGGCGATAGGTGTTAATCTAACAGCTTCTGTATGGGCTTGTCCAAAAGATGATAAATTATCATATTTATTTGAGTTCAAGTCCTTTTTTTGAAGATAATAATAGCCCCTTTCTCCTGTGTCATAAGCAGTATTATATAAATCACTCATTATTTTGGCGATATTTTGGGAGATTCCGGAAATTCCGAAGCCATAGTTGTTTTCGGGGTTTCCCCAAAAGTTGGTGCCAAATTGCGGATAATTTTCTGTTATTCCGCGATCTTTATAATGTTGTGCCAGTTCCTGTTCTCTTTTTTGGCGGGCGAGCTGATACTCCAGTTCGTCCCTGGTAGAAAACCCGCTATGATCAACGCCGTAACTGTCAATGTTGTGATCGCCGTTGCGATATCCGAACGGCGATCTATACCGTGAATATATGTCCATTCTTTGCTCCTATTGTTTGTAATGTTTAATAATACCTGAACAGGTATATCGTAAAAGTTGCATAAATGCAACGATTATTTGTATGGTTGTGGATAGGTTCTCTTAATATATGTATAACGACAGATTTATACCTGTCGTTTTTAAACATCCATGCCGCCGGGGGAGCTTTTGAACCGGGCAGGAGGTAATCGGAAACTGCGGGCGGATCAGCTTAGAAAGGTGAGCGTCAGCCCGATGGAGAGCGGAATTGCCAGATTGTCGTCGATGCCCGTTTTGTCTTCGTATATTTCGGCCAGGGTTGCCAGCACGCAGGCAATGACGTTGCCGTAGCCGAAAGGTTCCAGTTTGTGAAAGAGCATATTGATCAGCAGAGCGCTGACAAAAAAGGCGGTGGTGCCTTCAAGCGATTTGTGCGGATATATCTGCCGGGTGCCGTAAGCTTTGCCGAACAGAGCCGAGCAGGCGTCCGATATCAGCATCACCGTCATGGAGATGACGGCGATGATTTTGCTGAAAAATATCGTGCATAAAACCGCTGCCGCCATGACATACATGGCGCCGCTGACCTGAAAACGGTCGCGTACGCTTTCTTTGCTGCGCAGGGTGCGCGAAAACAAACCGCCGAAAATGCCGCGTACCCATTTCCATTTTTTGAAATTGCCGTATTCAACCAGGCCGTTGCCGATAAAAATCGCGGTGAAAATGCCGACCGCTATTTCTTCGCGGACAAAGTAAATCGTCAGCGGTATCCACAGCGAACTTAAATGCAGCAGTTTGCGGTAGAGTTCACGGCGAAAGGATTTGTTGACGTCAACCTGCATTTGGCAGCGGACGGTGCGCAGATAATCCCGCAGATGATAATCCTGAGCCGCCCAGTAGCGATTGCGCAGGTCTATCTTTTTAAGTTTGGCCGGAATTTTGAACGGCGGTTTGATCATTGCGCTTTCCCTTCAAAGACGACGGCCGTTTGGCTATACGGCTTGCCGCAAGGCGTTGATTGCCTCATCAATGCGCGACGTTTCCGCTCCGCCGGTCTGGGCCATGTCCGGGCGTCCGCCGCCGCCGTTTGCACCGATAAACGGCGCAACGGTTTTGATCAGGCTGACGGCCGAATATTTCCCGGTAAGGTCATTGGTTACCCCGATAACGGCCGAAACTTTTCCGTCGTTGCAGGAGAAGAGGGCAATTACCCCGCTTTTGATCTGCTCTTTGATTTCGTCGACAAAGGCTTTCAATTCTTTGGCCGGCACATTGTCGATCTGTTTGGCAACAAATTTGACACCGTTGACGGTTTCTATTTTGTCTTCGTTGTCCGCGGTTTTGTGGCTGACAAACTGTTTTTTCAAATTAAGGATTTCCGTTTCCAGATGTTTTTTGTCCTCAAGCAGCTGATTTAAACGCGCTTCCAGATCCTGGGGTGCGGTTTTTAATATCCGGCTGACGCGATGCAGCTTGTCTTCAATGTCCTGAGCAAAGGCTTCCGCCGCATGTCCGGTTACAAACTCAACCCGGCGGATGCCCGCGGCAACGGCAGTTTCGCCGACAATGTTAAAGTAGCCGATGTCGCCGGTGGAACGGACATGGGTGCCGCCGCAAAGCTCGCGGGAAAAGACCTCGTTGTCGTTTTCCATGCTGACGACTCGCACCGTGTCGCCGTATTTTTCACCAAACAAAGCCATGGCGCCGAGCTTGATCGCCTCGTCCGGCGTCATAATGCGGGTAACCGTCTGATAGTTTTTGCGCACCGCTTCGTTGACCATATCTTCAGCTTTGCGCAGTTCTTCATCGGTGATCTGGCGGGGGTGCGATATGTCAAAACGGGCGCGGTCGGCGGCAACATACGAGCCTTTTTGCGTAACGTGGCTGCCGAGAATGTCGCGCAACGCCCGGTGCAGAAGGTGGGTAACCGAATGGTTGGCGCGGATTTTGTCGCGTGTTTGTTCGTCCACTTCAAAAGAGGCAATGTCGCCGGTTTTTACCGTTCCTTCAATCATTTTGCAGACATGGACGATCATGCCGTCGATTTTCTTTTTGGTGTCGGTTACTTCAACCGTAAAATCTTTGCCTTTGATTTTTCCGATGTCGCCGACCTGGCCGCCGGATTCCCCGTAAAACGGTGTCTGGTTGGCAATCAGATAAAAGTCGCCGCTGCTGACGCTTTCAACCGGCTGTCCGTTTTGTACAAGAGCGGTGATCTGGCCGTCGGCTCTGGTGCAGGTGTAGCCGAGAAATTCGCTTTTGCCGAGTTTGTCAAACATCTCAAACCAGATTTTTTCAATCCCTTCGTCGCCGGAACCGGCCCAGTTTTTGCGGGCTTCGGCACGCTGTTCGGCCATTGCCTTGTCAAAACCTTCGGTATCGACGCCGATGTTTTTGGCTTTCAGCGCATCCTGGGTCAGGTCAAGCGGAAAACCGTAGGTATCGTAAAGCTTAAACGCCGTTTTGCCGGGCAGGGTATCGCCGGCTTTGAGGTTGGCGGTTTCGTCATCTAAGAGCCGCAGGCCTTTTTCGAGCGTGCGGATAAATTTGCTTTCTTCGGTTTTTAAGGTTTCCGTAATCAAGGCTTCTGCCCGGTAGAGCTCGGGGTAGGTTTCGCCCATTTCTTTTTGCAACGCCGGCAGGAGTTTGTACATCATCGGTTCGTTGACGCCAAGCATATGAACGTGGCGCATGGCGCGGCGCATAATCCGCCGCAGAACATAACCGCGCCCTTCGTTTGAAGGCAGTACGCCGTCGGCAATCAGAAAAGCCGCCGAACGCAGGTGGTCGGCAATGACGTTGTGCGAAGCCTTGAGCGGTCCTTCGGGGTCGGAATTGGCAATGTCGGCAATCGCTTTGATCAGGTTTTGGAAAAGGTCGATGTCAAAGTTGGAGTGAACGCCCTGCAAAATGGCGGCAATGCGTTCCAGTCCCATGCCGGTATCAATGGACGGCTTTTTCAGATTGATGCGGCTGCCGTCGGGCAGGTCTTCAAACTGGTCAAAAACCAGGTTCCAGATTTCAATAAAACGATCGCCGTCTTCTTCCGGCGTACCCGGCAGGCCACCCCAGACTTCCGGTCCGTGGTCGTAAAAAATTTCCGAGCAGGGACCGCAGGGACCGGTATCGCCCATTTGCCAGAAGTTGTCTTTGGTGGCAATGCGGATGATGCGTTCGTCCGGCAGGCCGGAGATTTTTTTCCATAAACCATAGGCTTCTTCATCGTTGTGGTAGATGGTTACCGCCAGTTTTTCGGCCGGAATGTCGAAATATTTGGTCAAAAGTTCCCAGGCGTAGCTGATGGCGCCTTCTTTGAAATAGTCGCCGAAAGAAAAGTTGCCGAGCATTTCAAAAAAAGTGTGGTGGCGTACATCGTAGCCGACGCTGTCCAGGTCGTTGTGCTTGCCGCCGGCGCGCACGCTTTTCTGCGAAGAGGCGGCGCGGGTGTAGTCGCGGGTTTCGTTGCCGGCCAGGATGTTCTTAAACTGTACCATGCCCGAGTTGGTAAACATCAGGGTCGGGTCGTTGTCCGGCACGAGCGGAGAAGAGGGAACGATTTTGTGCCCGTTTTTGGCAAAGTAATCAAGAAACGTGTTTCTGATTTGGTTTACGGTTGTCGTCATAACTAATTTCTTTCCATATCATTAAAAAAAGGACCTTAAAACTAACCCTAACTTTTAATGCAATCTTTGTTATCTGTCTATAAAAAATTAGCCCGGATGCTTAAAAATTTACCGTATAACCGTTGAGGTAGACAAAACCGGCGTTGAGCCAGGCAGCCAGGAGCAGCCAGCCCTGATAGGGGATAAGCAGCCAGGCGGAAACGGGAGAAATGTTAAAAAACCAGAAAATGTTTCTGAAAACAATAATGTTGAGCATAATCACAATAATCAGCGCCAGCCCCGTGTAGCCGGTGTAGAAAAAGGAAAACGTCCATAAAATATGCAGAAATAGCTGATTGATAAAATAGCCGTCGGTACGCGAACTTTCCCGCCGGCCGGGCGCGGCCGAAAAAGCCAGGTAAAAAGCCGCGGTCATCAAGAGATATATCAGTACCCAGGCAACGGGAAAGATATAGTCCGGCGGTGTAAACGGCGGTTTGGGCGCCTCCCGGTACCAGGTGCCGATACCGGCGCTGTTAAAATAGGCGCCGACAACAAGCGTTAAAACAGTCATAAACAGACAATAAAACAGCAAACGCGGATTTTTCATTGTTTTCTCCTTTTGTTATTCCGATATAGGCGATAAATGTAGATATTCAAGAAAAGCTGTTGCAAAATAGCGGCCGGCGTTGTAAACATAAATAAAAAAACAAATGCATGGAGTGCAAAATTGACAAGGAAGACAAAAGACGGGATTGTGGTATATAATTCCGAAGATTTTGAAAAAATGCGCCGTGCCGGAAAGCTGGCGGCCGAAGTTTTGGATTACATAACCGATTATGTCGATGTCGGTGTTTCGACAGAATATCTGGACGAGCTTTGCCGCAAGTATATCGTCGATCACGGCGCCGTTCCTGCCTGTCTTAATTATCACGGATATCCGAAATCGACCTGCATTTCCATCAACCATGTTATCTGCCACGGCATTCCCGATGACAGAAAGCTGGCTGACGGCGATATCCTGAACATTGACGTTACGGTTATTCTTGACGGCTGGTTCGGCGATACCAGCCGGATGTATTATGCCGGTAAACCAAAGCTTAGGGCAACCCGTTTGTGCGACGTTACCTACGAATGTATGATGCGCGGCATTGACGTCGTACGGCCGGGGGCACATTTCGGCGACATCGGGGCGGTGATTGAAGAATATGCACACAAATACGGCTATTCGGTAGTCGATATGTTCTGCGGGCACGGACTGGGGCGGGTTTTCCACGACAGTCCGAACGTTATGCATTGCGGCCGCAAGGGAACCGGTCCGGTGATGGAAGAGGGAATGTTTTTTACCATTGAGCCGATGATCAATATCGGCAAAAAAGACGGACTGATTTTATCAAACGGCTGGACGGCGGTTACTCGCGACAAATCACTTTCCGCCCAGTTTGAGCATTCGCTCGGCGTAACCAAAGACGGCTATGAA
>CALXPZ010000049.1 GCA_944390375.1 uncultured Alphaproteobacteria bacterium
CACCACCGCAACCGCGGCTTCTTCGACGGAATAAGGAATATAAGGCGGCGTTTTGGCATTGGACAACACCGCATCCGTCAGACCGCCACGGTAATGGGAGCGGAACTCTCCTTTTGCCAGCAGCGCCAAATTTCTTTTTTGGTTATCCTGCACATAATCCAGAACAATCTGCGATTTCGGCGTATAGCGCACTTTTTCCACCGGAATATATCCGCCCTGCTCCGAGGTGGCGGTCAGCACCGTATATGTCAGATTGCTGTCGGCCGCGGCGTCCAGGCTGCCAGGCGAACGGAAATGCAGATTTTCACTCCCGTTGTCGGCGGTGTAAAACCACAGCGGATAAGACCGAAGACGTCCGTCCGCGGCCTCTGTTTTTTCGGCTCCGGCCGCGTCCCCTGCTATTTTGTCATGAGCATAAACAATTCCCCATTTCCGCAGGAAATTTTCCATAAAAGAAGTAACCCGGGGCGGATATCCCTGATCCGCGTGCTGAATTTCCGAATAGGGATCTACCGCAAAAATAACTATGCCGCCACGCATAACATATTGATCCAGCGCATAGGCAAAAACATCGGAAAGATGGTCGGGGTTTAAGACCAGAAGAACGTCCGTATCCCGGGGTATCCGTATCTGATCGGGCGATATTTCGTGCAAATCATAATATTCACCAAGCAGGGAGATCAACGCCGCAAGAGAAGGTTTACCCGGCCGGGACAACAGGGGAAGCCGGTAAGAAACCAGCCCGACTTTGATTTTCTGTCTGTTTTCCGCATTCTGCAAGAGGCGGGTTATATCTCTTTCCAATTCCCGGTGCCGGGCAGGTTCCAAAAAGGGAATTGTCCATTTGCCGCCATCACCGGCAAGGAATTTTATCCCCAGATAAACGGTGCCGCTCTCGTTTTCGTTCGGGCGGATGCCGTCGTCAAGCGCCTGTTTTTCCGCCATCGAGCCGGGCGCGACACGCCTGATTTCCAAATTAAGTTTATCCGGAGCGGCCTGCCGGTAGCGGGACAAAACAACCGCCGTTTGCGCGGCATAGGCGGCAAGACTTCGGTCGGCAATGTCGTCTGACACATAAAGAATCATGGTCAGCGGCTGTGTGAGCCCGGCGGCAGCTTCTTCCGAAGAACGGGAAAGCGTATAACGCCGGTGAGAGGTGGCATCAAACATCACACCGCCGAACACCCAGGAAAACAGCAGATTGGCCACGGCAAACAGCAGCACCAGCAGAACAGCGCCGGTTAAAATTTCCGAAAACTTTTTCATATTCCGCTCCTCTTGTTACCGACAACCATCCAATTTAAAACCAGCAGCACACCGCCCAAAGACAGAAAATAGAAAATATCGGCGGGGCCGAAATGACCGTCCATAAAAGCCATATAGTGCGCCGGAAAATCAAGCGCGCCGGAAAGCCCGAAAGGCGCATCGGGCAGTTTTTCCGCCAGCGGCCGCAACAGCGGAGACAAATTGATATTCATCAAAAGCAGACTCAAAACCAGGCTGATCAGATAAGCCGCAAACGGCAGCGCCGTCAGGGCGGAAACAACCCCGCCCAACACCGTCAGCACCATAACGGTCAGCCACACTCCGCCGTAGGCCGAAGCTATATTCAACGGATCGGTTGCAACCAAGAGCATGGTCGATGCGGCAAGAGGAACCGACATCAGCAACATCAGAGTTCCGACCGTCCATCCGGCTGCGATCTTGGCGCTGACCAGAGCAAAATTTCCGATCGGCAATGTCAGCAGAATTTCCTCGGTGCCGGTTTTGGTTTCTTCCGCCCACAAGCGCATGGATATTACCGGCATAACCATGGCCAGCACCGCCGGCTGGCAGGCAAAATACGACCGCATGGACGGATTGTCGGTTACAAAATACAAGCCGTCGAAACAGGCGCAAACCATCGACAACAGCAAATACGCGACAAAAACAAAATAAGCCGTATAGCCGTAAAAGAAAGCCCCCAGTTCTTTTTTATAAAGCACCGTCCACATTTACTCTTCTCCCGTTTCTCTGGTCAACCGGTAAAAAGCGTCCGCCAGCGTGCCGTCGGCGGAGTGTTTGCGCAGGTCGTCAACCGGCGCATCCAGTTTCAACCGGCCGCCGGACAACAGCAGTACCCGCGAAGAAAGCGCCTCCGCCTCTTCCAGCAAATGAGTGGAAATCAAAACCAGATTGTTTTCGGCATAGCGGCGCAAAAAGCGGCGGACCTCAATTTTCTGATTGGGGTCGAGCCCCTCGGTCGGTTCGTCCAAAACAGCCAGCCGGGGACGATGGATCAGAACCGACGCAATCCCCGCTCGGCGTTTGTACCCCTTGGACAAGGTTTGTATTTTCTGCCCGAGGACGTCTTTTATCCCCAGTTCCTCCGTTATCTGTCCGAGAGATTCCGCAAAATCACCCGCCCGCATTTTAAAAACGCCGCCGATAAAACGCAGATATTCTCCGACCGTCATTTCCGGATAAAGCGGCGTGTTTTCCGGCATATATCCGATATGGCGTAAAATTTCCAACCGGTTTGAGCCGTATGCCCGTCCGTCGACGGTTACGCTCCCCGCGTCGGGCGCCATATACCCGCAAATAATTCTGAGCAGCGTCGTTTTGCCGGCGCCGTTCGGGCCGAGCAGCGTTATCAGTTCGCCGGAGCGGGCCGAAAAAGCAATATTTTTCAGCACCTGCCGGCGGCCGAAAGTTTTAACCAATCCGTTAACTTCTATCATCTTTTATCCGTTTTAACGATTATTTGTTTTTATTTTATCCTGCTTTCTTTTAAATTTCACTTTATTTAATTCTTATTTCCACAAAGCGGCTTTTTTTTGTAAAATCTTTGATGACAAACCGCCAAAATTAGGATAGTTTAATTTTCATCAGAGAAATAACGGAGCAGAAAAAGTGAGCAACGAATATTCGCGCGAAGAACAAAACGCCCTCAAAACCGGACTGTACGTTACCCTGCTGCTGGTTGTTCTGGCCCTGTTTTACGTTTCGGGGCGGAAAACCGTCGAACATCAGGAAAGCGGCAGCTATTATCCGGTATATGCCCGTTTCGGGCGGACGGACGGGCTGCAGGTCGGCGACAACGTGCAGCTGGCGGGAATTTCGGTCGGAAAAGTCGTCAACGCCAGGCTGGACGAGCATTTTAACGCCATTTTGACACTTGAAATCAAAGACGGGCTCAAAATTCCGGACGACAGCAGCGCCGCCATCGTCAGCGACGGCATCCTTGGTTCAAAATATATCGAAATTTCACCCGGCGGATCGGAAGACTATATCCCGGAAGGCGGAGAATTCGGCTATACGCAGGACGCCATGGTGATAGAAGAGCTGGTACAAAGAATTATTGATATGGGAAAAGCACAAAAAAAGGCCGATAAAGAAAAAGGAGAAAATGAATGAAAAAACGTCCGGTTGAAACAATTATGGGAATAGTCGTCCTGCTGGTCGCGGCTTTTTTCCTGTTCTTTGCATACAGGGTTTCCGATCTGCAGGTAGTCAAAGGTTACGAACTGAGCGCAAAATTCCTTAAGGTCGGCGGGCTGACGACCGGCTCCGACGTTATGATCAACGGCATTAAGGTAGGTACGGTTATCGATCAGAAACTGGACAATGAAAATTATGACGCCGAGGTCAGGCTCAGCATTGCTCCCGACGTCAAACTGCCTAAGGACAGTTCCGCCGTTATCGCCAGCAACGGACTGATGGGCAACAAGTTTGTCAAAATTGAGCCGGGCAAATCCAAAGAAATGCTCAAAGACGGCGACGAAATCAGCAACACAAAAGACTTCAAAACGCTGGAAGACCTGGTCGGAGAAGTCATTTTTATGGTGACCGGAAATGAATAGAAAAAATGCTCTTTTGCTGTCGGCGCTTATGGCTGCCGGCATCGGCTCCGGCGCACAGGCTGCCGAGATACAAACAAATACGGCGCAGATGCAGGCCATGGATAAAATCACCGGACGGGTCAGCGTAATCAACGTGCCGGTCAATACGGAAACGCAGTTCGGCAGTTTTTCGATCGTGGTTCGCGACTGCCGCACGCGGTCGCCGGAAGAAACACCGGAAAATTTTGCCTTCGTCGATGTCGCCGATACCACGAACAACGGAGAAAAGTTTAATATTTTCAAAGGTTGGATGTTGTCGTCAACCCCGGCGTTAAACGCCATTGAACATCCGGTATATGACGTCTGGCTGCTGAAATGTATCGATACCGATCTGACCGGAGTACAAACGCTTTCCCCCGAAGAACTGTCCGCCCGTGATGCTTTGCCGATGAAAAGAGCGGAAAATAAAGCAGCCGGCAATGATAACGGCAGTGATTTTACCGAAAGCAATTTGAGCGGTGAACCTATCGACCTGCTGCCGGCGGCAATCCGTGAGGCCGGAGAAGAAAGCGCCGCCCAGGAAGAAATTATCCCGTTTAAGGAAGCAGAAAACAAAGAAAAAGAACCGGCCGGAGATGTTTCCCTGCCGCCGGCAGAGGAAAATATGCCTCATTCCCTGCTTAATATACCGGAAGAAACGGAAGAAAATGCACCGCAAGAAATCAGAAACAACATTGTCATAAAAGAAAATACCGATGAAACGGAAATCAGCTCCGACGCCAGGGTTCTCAATGAAAACGGTGAAGTTACCGAAAGTGCGGCCGGTATTATCCCCGGCATGAGCGAAGAAGGAGCCGTCAGCATTGAAGAACTGCCGACCATAGCTCCCGGACAGCAGGAAACCGACACAATTTCCGGCTCAAATTTTGCCCCGGCAGCCGGCAGCGGCGAAACCGTTTTAATCACCGGCAGTAAAGAAACACCGGCAGAAACAGCGCCCCGTCTCAGCGAAGAAACGCTTAAAGAGCTGGAGCAGGAACTTAACCGGGAACTGAACTGATTTCATTTTTTATGAAAAACACTTTTAAACGGTTTTAAAGAAGCAAAATACGACTATATACGCGGAGAAAAATATGTCAGAAAGACCAGACGTCAGTTTTGTCATGACGGTTTATAACAAAGAATATTATCTGCCGTCAGTTTTGAAAGCCCTGCTCGGGCAGACCGGGCTGAAAAATCCGGAGTATATATTTGTCGATGATGTTTCAAGCGACAAATCGGTGGACATTATACGCCGGATGACGGCGGGCGTCAAAAACGTAACCATCGTTACCAACCCGTACAATCGCGGTATCAGCGCCCGCATCAATCAGGGAATTGCTCTGGCCAAAGGCGAATGGATCAGGATGCTTGATTCCGACGATATTTTCCCGCTTGATTCAACCGAAAAAATGCTAAAAACGGCACAAGAAACCGGTGCTGAAATGATCTACGGCTGCTTTACCAAAACCGGCAAAGAACCGCAGGAACTGGAAAGCTGCAAGCTGGAAAATTTTACTTATACTTATAATCCGGATGCGCTTTCCGGCGTGCTCAACGGAAAATTTACCCGGATGGGACAGTTGATCAAAAACGAGGTTTTGCAAAAGGCAGAGGGCGCCGACGAGAGAGCATTCATCCAGGACGAATCGATCCCCTTAAGGGCGGCTTTATTTGCCAAAGGGGTGGTTAAAATGACAGCCAACGTCGTTTTGGTGCCGAAGGAAATAGGCAATTTTTCCGGCGATAAAATCCAACTCGATCACGACCGTTTCATGGCTTATTACTGGACATTGAAAGATCATCCGGAACTGCCTGAAAATATCCGTAAAAAGATGTATGAACGGATTGTTTCCGCCTATTGGAAATTTATCCGCAAAACGAGCAAAGCCCCCTGGCTGAGCACAGCTTTTGTCCGTTATATCGACAGTAAGCTGCGCCACCCGCTGCCGGATGAAAAGTTTTTGGATAAAATGTACAAGCATTTTTCATCGCTGACGACAGTCCGGCGGATCAAGCCTTAATGTGGCTGATTTTTCCGGTTTTGTTCCGGCCTTCCGGGTTATCTTTTTTCCTTAAACTTAAACTTTATCCCCAATATGGTGATAATGGAGGAGAAGTTTTTGTACTGCACGGAACAGATAAAATTTTTCACAATCTTCATCTTGTGCCTTATCCGGCTGCTCAAAGATTTTGTATCAGGCAGATAATCGCTCCGCTTAAAGTTTTTATTCAGCAAGCTGCTGTTTAATTTTTTTAAAAAATCAAAAGCCGTTTTGTTTTTTATCATCGGGAAATATTTGTCGGCATAAAACTCCGCCCAAGCGCACAAATAATCGTACACAAAAGGAGATATGTCAAAATGACGATCACTTTCTTAAAAAAACTCCCTGTCTGAGGGAGTTTTTTTGTTCTTTCAGCGTTCTCTTTTGACGGCCGAAACATTGCGGTAGTAGGCCAGAGAGTTTTCAAAATCTTCCAGATTAACCGGCAGTTTGCGCCGCCAGTTCGGATATTTGTCGCGGTCGGTGCCAGGCAGATTTTGCTGCTTGTCCACCTGGAAAATATCTTCCGGCTGGAGCAGAAAGATTTTGGCGTTGCTCTTGGCCATAAAACGATGGACGGCCTCTTCCAGCCCTTCGGGATAGCCCTCGCCGAACAGATAATCACCATGGCGGCGGTTGTCCTCCGGCCAGACCTGATTTTCATCCATCGCTTTTAACAATTTCCAGCGGTCGGCCTCGCGCTTGTGGTAGTTGTTTCGCATTTCTTCATCGCTTGCGGTTATACCCAATTGGCGCGACAGGGCAATATCATAACCGAACCACCACATTTTAAGCGGCGCCATATCGTGTGTGCCGACAGATGCCACCACATTTTCCGGGTATTGATAGGGCGCTTTGAAGTCGCCCCAGCCGGCATCCCAGCGCTCGCTCCAGAGCACACTCATCGACATAATGTTTTTGGCGGCGATTTTATCAAGAAAACCATCCGGTACGTTACCGATACTTTCGCCGACGATCAGGCAGCGGTTCAGGTGGCTTTCGATAGCCACGATATTCAGCATATCCTCAAAGTTATACATCAGATAGGTGCCTGGTTTGCCGGCAGCCTCAGGGATAACAAAGAGGCGCATCAGGCTCATGACGTGATCAAGCCGCAAAGCCCCCGCTCCTTGCGCCGCGGCCCGGATAATCCGGATAAACGGCCGGTAGGCCTGTGCCTTGAGTTCAAACGGATTAAAA
This sequence comes from uncultured Alphaproteobacteria bacterium, assembly GCA_944390375.1. GTDB lineage: Bacteria > Pseudomonadota > Alphaproteobacteria > RF32 > CAG-239 > JAFUYI01. The sequence continues at coordinate 7,106 of CALXPZ010000049.1, forward strand.
GCGCCCAAATTCCATTTCTGCCCGGTCGGGAAGAAAGCATCCGGCGGCGCACCGGCACCGCTGTCGCGCAGGAACAGACCTTCATCGCTCCACACTTCCGCACTGTCGCGACCGACACCCACCGGCAAGTCGCGGTAGATGCCGATTTGCAGGCCGCATTCGCGGACGTGTTCGGACACTCGTTTCAACTGGCGGTCGGCTTCAAATTGCAAAAATTTGAAAAAGCCCAGACGGTCAGCCTGCTCACGGCAATATTTTTTGACCGCGGCCGTTCCCGGTTTGCGATATTCTTTTTCCCAGGCACGCCAGCCGCCCCAGTGATCTTTCCACTTATCTTCGTAAAGCGCCTGAAAAGCAGCCAGTCTTTCCAGATCCTCGCCCTTTTCGCGGCAAAAAGCTTCAAACTCTTCCATCCGGTCGGGGTCTTCTTTCATCCGCTGATAAAGCGTTTTCAAAACTTTGATTTTCAGCGGATAGACGCGCCCGTAATCTATCATCTCTGCCGCGTTCAGATCGGCAATGTCGGCTCCGATCTGGTAACGGTCTTCAGGCATAAATTCCGGCACCGCTTCCACGTCGATATAAATCGGGTTGAGGAAAAGCCGGCTGATTGACATATAAGGGCTTGCTTCCTCGGGAAAACAATGCCCCAGCACATTGACCGGGTTCAGCCCGATAACGTCCGCTCCGGCGTGGCGGCAAACATCCACAAAATTATAGAGATCCGTAAAGTCGCCTATTCCCCAGTTGCGGCGGCTGCGCAACGAATACAGCTGTATGCAGTAGCCCCACAGTTTTTTTCTTTCCCAACCTTTGGGCAGATAGCATTTTTCCGGCGCAATCGCCAACAGAGTTTTGTATGTTCCGCTCGAAGTTTTCAGCTCGGCCTCGTAATAACCGATCGCAAGAGCAGAGGTAATTTCAATTTCCGCTTTCCGATATTCTTTTTTGGCGATTGTCCTGCTTTCCGCCGTGACGGTAACGACAAAAGAAACATCTTCCGTGCTCCCCGTCTGCCGGCTGACAAGTTTCAGCCCGAAATCGCCTTCAAAATCATCGACGGGAAGAACGGCATCAAAAACTTTCTTTTTTTCTTCCACCACGTAAACCGGCTCCAAAACCGATTGCCAACGGCGGTTGTCCAAAGCACGCAGAGAACGCTCCGTTTCTTCGTTGTTGCCGGCCTTATATCCCAGCACACCGGCAAAGAAACGTATGGTTTCGTCGTCGACCAGATGGTTGCCCGCCTTCAGTCCGGAATCGGTGTATTCGGTGGCTATCCCCAGGCGGCCGGCTAATTCCCGTAACTTTTCATCCATGACTTTTCCCCTATTTCTTGATTTCAAACAACAGAATGCTCCATGCCGGAACGGTTATCGTGTTGCCGGAGGTTATTTTCCGGCGGCTGACGAATTTGTCCGACGTATCAAGCAGCAAAGTCCAGGTCAGACCTTTGCCGAGCATGGGCAGTTTCCAATCTATTTCTGCCGTATTGGCATTAAATATGCTTAAGATAAAACGATCGTCTCTGTGCACGCAGTACGACAGCGTTTTGCGGCTGCCGTCGTACCAGTCGGCATCGACAAACTCCCGCCCGGTTTCGTTGTACCAGGTGAGATCCTTAATCCCGTCCGGACCGTGTTTGCCGGTGAAAAAATGTTTCTTGTCGAAAATTCTCAATTTTGTACGGAGTGCAATCACACGGCGGACAAATTCGGTAAATTCTTTTTCTTCTCCGGTAACGGCCTCCCAGGCCAACCAGGTCAACACATTGTCCTGACAATAGGGATTGTTGTTGCCAAGCTGCGGATGCAAAAACTCGTCGCCGGCAAAAATCATCGGCGTGCCGAACGACAGCAAAAGCGTTGCCATCAATGCCCGTGCCCGCTGCCGGCGATTGACCAGCACCATCTCGCTTGCGCTTTCGCCCTCTTCGCCGGAATTCCAGCTCCAGTTGGCGTTGGTGCCGTCGCGGTTGTCTTCCCCGTTGGCCGAATTGTGCTTGGTGTTAAAGCTGACAAGATCGTTTAAGCAAAAACCGTCATGGGCGGTTACAAAATTGACGCTGCTCCAGATGTCCCGGTTGCGGTAATTGAAAATGTCGCTTGAGCCGGAAAGGCGGCTGGCAAGCTCTGCCGTCTGATACTGGTCGCCTTTCCAGAAACGACGGACAACGTCGCGGTAGCGGTCGTTCCACTCTCCCCAGCCGGGCGGAAATGCTCCCAACTGATAACCGCCGTTACCGATATCCCAAGGCTCGGCAATCAATTTTACTTTTTTTAAGACGGGATCTTGACCAACGGCGTATAAAAAACCACACTCCGTCGTAAAATCCGTCTTCTTACGACAGAGGGTGGTGGCCAGATCAAAGCGGAAACCGTCAACGTGCATTTCTTCCACCCAGTAGCGCAGCGAATCCATAATCAGCTGCAACACATAGGGATTTTCGGCATTAAACGAAGCGCCGCAGCCGGTGCTGTCGTAGTAATATCGTTTGTTTTCGGCATTGAGTACATAATAGGAGGCATTGTCAATCCCGCGGTAGCACAGCGTCGGCCCCATCTGGTTGCCTTCGGCGGTGTGGTTGTAGACAACATCCAAAATCACTTCCAGCCCGTTTTGATGATAGATTTTGACCATCTTCTTAAATTCGTCGGGCTCATCACAGGACAGATAAGACTGCTCAAGGGCAAAATAGCTGCAGCTTTCGTACCCCCAGTAGTTGTCGCGGGCAAAACCTTTTTTGTGCCGGTTGCCGAAAAAGGCATGAACCGGCAACAGTTCAACCGAGGTTACCCCCAACCCTTTCAGATAGTTGACAACCGCCGGCGCACACAGCCCCAAAAAAGTGCCCCGATGCCGGTCAGGAACCTGCGGATGCAGTTTGGTATAACCGCGAACATGGGTTTCGTAAAAAACGGTTTCGTTAAATCCGTATGCCGGGCGGACATCACCCTCCCAGTCGAACTGATCGTCCACCACCACCGACTTGGGCACATAAGGCGCGCTGTCCAACTCGTTAAAAGACAGATCTTTGTCCGGGCTGTCCGGATTGTAACCGAATATCGCCTTGTGCCATATCAGTTTGCCGGTCAGCTTTTTGCCGTAAGGATCAAACAGCAACTTGTTGGGGTTGAAACGATGCCCCTCTTCGGGCTTATAGGGACCGTAAACGCGGTAGCCGTATATCTGCCCCGGTTTTAAGCCGGCAACATAAACGTGCCAGATATTGTTGTCGTTGCCGTTGATGGCGATGCGGGAGATTTCTTCGGTGCCGTTTTTGTTAAACAGGCACAGCTCGACTTTAGCGGCATGGGCAGAAAACAGCGCAAAGTTTACGCCCTTGCCGTCAAAAGAAGATCCCAGCGGATAGGCTTTGCCCGGTTGTATTTTATAACTGCTCATTCGTATCTCCCGGTTGTTTTATATCACCTATATCACCGCACCGGCTTGATAACAATGGTTGACAACGCCGGCAAAGTCAGCTTGATCGAATAGGGCTTGCCGTTCCATTCCTGCCGTTCGGCCTCGCGGGGACCGTCATTTTTGACGCCGCTGCCCCAGTAGTTTTTGTCATCGCTGTTAAAAATTTCCTGATAGCTGCAGTTTTCGGGAACGCCGACCCGGTAATCGTTGCGGACAACCGGCGTGAAGTTGCAGACAACAATCAGATAGTCGCCGGGATTTTTGCCTTTGCGGATATACGAAATGACGCTGTCGGCCGCGTTGGCATGATCCAGCCATTCAAAACCGTGATAGTCAAAATCTATTTCATAAAGCGGAGCGTTTCCCTTATACATCAGATTGAGGTCGCGCACGCAGTTTTGCATTCCCTTATACATCGGATACTGCAACAGGTGCCAGCGCAGGCTTTCGTCGCAGTTCCACTCCCAGTCCTGACCGAACTCGCAGCCCATAAACAACAGTTTTTTGCCCGGGTGGGTGTACATAAAGCCGTAATAGGCGCGAAGGTTGGCAAACTTCTGCCATTCGTCGCCGGGCATTTTATAAAGCATCGAGCCCTTGCCGTGAACAACTTCGTCGTGGGAAATCGGCAAAATAAAGTTTTCGTTAAAAGCATAAAGCAGACCAAAGGTCAGCAGACCATGGTGATACTGGCGGTAGATCGGATCTTTGCTGATATAGCGCAGGGTATCGTTCATCCAGCCCATATTCCATTTGTAGCCGAATCCGAGGCCGCCCATCGAGGTCGGACGGGAAACCATCGGCCAGGCCGTCGACTCTTCCGCACAGGTGCAGGCGCCCTGATTGAGGCCGTAAACAAGTTCGTTCATCCGGCGCAAAAACGCTATGGCTTCCAGATTTTCGTTGCCGCCATAGATGTTGGGAATCCACTCGCCGGGATTGCGCGAATAGTCAAGATAGAGCATGGAGGCCACCGCGTCGACGCGCAGCCCGTCAATATGAAATTCCTTCAGCCAGTAGAGAGCGTTTGAGCAAAGATAGTTGAAGACTTCGGTACGCCCGTAGTTATAAATTTTGGTTCCCCAGTCCTTGTGTTCGCCTTTGCGCGGATCGGCGTGCTCGTACAAATGAGTACCGTCAAATTCGCAAAGGCCGTGTCCGTCTTTCGGGAAGTGCGCGGGCACCCAGTCCATAATCACGCCGATGCCGGCCTGGTGAAATTTGTCAATCAGATAACGGAGGTCGTCCGGCGTGCCGAAACGGCTGGTGGGAGCAAACATGCCGACTACCTGATAGCCCCAGGACTCATCTAAAGGATGCTCGGCCAAGGGCAGAAACTCGACATGGGTAAAGCCCATGTTCATCACGTAAGGGACCAGGGTGTCCGCCAGTTCGCGATAGGTCAGATATTCGCTGCCGTTTTCACCCTTGCGGCGCCATGATCCGGCATGGACTTCATAAATCGACATCGGACCATCCAACGGGCTGTGGCGATCGGGACGACTCATCCATTCGCCGTCGTCCCAATGATAATGATTAAGGTCATAAACAACAGAGGCATTATGCGGGCGCTTTTCGGCATAAAAACCGACCGGGTCGGATTTGGTCAGAATGTAATCCTGCTGGGTTTTGATTTCGTATTTATAAATCTCCCCTTCGCCCAGACCGGGAATAAAAATATCCCATACGCCGCAGGTCGGATATTTGCGCATAACATAAGTGCGGCCGTCCCAGTTGTTGAAATTGCCGACCACGGAAACTCGTTTGGCGTTCGGCGCCCAGACGGCAAAACTGACGCCTTTGACGCCGTCCTGCTCGCAAATGTGCGCCCCAAGTTTTTTATACATTTCCAGGTGGTTGCCCTCGCCCAAAAGATAAACATCGATATCGCCCAAAGTGGGATGAAAACGATAGATATCTTCCGCTTCGTAAAACTCGCCGCGGTCATTTTCGATTTTGAATTTATAGGAAAAATTTTCTCCGGCTCCGAGATTGATCTGATAAAAACCGCGCTTATCAAGGCAAGTCATCATCCCGCAGGAATTCCCTCCGCGGTCGAGCACTTCTATTGATTTTGCGTGCGGCTGAAACGTGCGGATAAATATGTTCTTGCTTCCTTTGTCCCGGTGTATGCCGAGCACTGCAAAAACGTTGCCGTGATCGCCGTTGATAACGGCTTCCATCTCTTTATCAGATAACAAATTTTCCATATAATAACCTCTAAAATGTGAACTTAAAAAAAGTATTTCTCTTTCAATTTATCTATAATTTCTTATCGCCATAATTGCAAGCAAATTAGATCACAAATGCATTTTTATTTGGTTAAGAAATCCGACGAACGATTAATTGTTGATTTTTGTTGATTTTATATGAGATTAATTATTGACGGATAAAATTTTGTATGTATATTAAAAGATGTTAACCAAACTTTTTTATTTGGAGTAAGTGATGGTAAATTTTAATGAAAATGCAATCAGAGAAGCGGCCTACTACATCTGGCAAAATGCCGGATGCCCGCAGGGTCAGGATGAAAAATTCTGGATGATGGCGATTGAACAACTGAACGGCAGCAAATGCTGCTCCAAGTCTTCTTCCGCTAAATCTTCGTCCTGCAAATCTGCTTCCGCGAAAAAAGCAGCCCCGAAAAAATCAGCTAAAAAATAAGCCGTTTTCAGGGTATTAAGAAAACTAAAAAACCTCCCTTACGGGAGGTTTTATTTTGTTTGTTTTTATGTATTCGCCATCAGGGTTTGCGAGCCATCACAATCCAACCCCAGACCTCTTTTTCTCCTTCGTTGCGGAGTTTGACCCGGGTCATTTTTTCGATGATAAAGCCTCGTTTTTTCAGCCCGTTTTCAACATAATCGCGACTGTGCAGAAAACGCCCCGACATATGCAAAAAATAGTCGCCGCCGGAGGTGTTTTCGCTAATGCTGAAAAGAATCCGCCCGCCCGGTTTCAGCGCCTCGTACAGCAACACGAAAAGTCCGCCGAGCTCACCGAAATAAGTCAGCACATCGGCCGCATTAATCAGGTCGTAGACATTTACGCGGCGGCTTAAAAATTTATTCAGATCCTGATTGTAGAGGTGGGTGTAGATTTTTTTGCGGGCGGCAACCGCCAGCATTTTTTCTGAAATATCGACGCCGTCAAGCCCTCTGAATTTTGCATATTTGCGCAGATAGGCACCGCACAGACCAGTGCCGCAGCCGGCATCGAGAATCTTCATCTTTTTCAGTTTCTCGTTTTGCGCCAAAGCTTCCAGAGTTTTGCTCATCAGGCTCGGAACGGCATAATCAAGATCGCCCAAAACCTCTTCAAAATCATCGGCAAAAGCATCAAAAATATCTTGCACATACCCACTGCCGATTTGGCTGACATGACCGCTGTTTAACATGGCCGCCGCCATATGGGCGGCAACCGGATCTTCCGGATATTCCTGCTGCCAGCGTCGTATATAGGTGAGCACATCGGTTCCCGGACTTTCGACCGCTATCTCGTAAAGCAGATAACCGAAGTTGATTTGCTGATCGCTGCTGCCTTTGGAGAGGACAACCGCCCGCCAGCCCATTTCGAGCGCGCGGTCATATTCTTTTTTTTGCTGGAAAGCCTGCGACAACATATTGCACAGCCAGCAATCACCGGGATTTTTTTTGTAAAGAGCTGCCAGAATCAAAACCGCCTCATCAGCATAACCAAGCTCCAGGCATATGCCTGCCAAAAGATTGCCCGCCTCAACCGACTGCGGGTAAGACTGAACAGCCCGTTTAGCATAAAAATAGGCGGTTGCATAATCTTTGCGTTCAAAATAAATGGAAGCGGCATTGATAACCGCGGTATAAAAATCGCGCTGAACATCCATGGCCTGCTGATAGTATTTCAGCGCCTGATCGGGATGTTTTTTCCGGTAGGCCACATTGCCCAAAACAGACAACGCCGAGGCGTTTGCCGGATTTATCTTCAGCGCTTTTTCCGCGTATTTCCGGGCGCCGGCGCAATCGTTCATCTCATATAATATGATTGCCAGATTGGCGGCCGCGGTATCCGATGATTTCTCCGCTTTAAGCGCTTTCCGGTAATAGGCGACAGCCTCTTCTTTCTGCCCCAGTCCGTCATAACAGTTGGCGATGTAAACCAAAATATCACCACGTTTCGGATCTTCTGCCAAAACTTTCAAAAAAGAGCGCAGCGCCGCCGCATAATTTTTCTTTTGATAACAGGCAACGGCCTTTTCTTCCGTTTTTTGCAAATATCCCTCCGCCGAAATCCAATCTGCAAATAAATTAACAGTTTTTAGTAAAAAAAATGTTGACGTCCGGCAAATTATCGGGTATTTATTCTTTCGGTTAACGGGGGTATGGCGGAACTGGTAGACGCGCTAGACTCAAAATCTTGTGGCCTCAGGCCGTGTCAGTTCGAGTCTGACTACCCCTACCAAATTGAAAAGACTGGATTCTCCAGTCTTTTTTTCTTGCGAATCGGTTTTATTCTGACTTTTTTATGCAAAACACACGCACACGGAATCAAACAGTTAGCAAACCTAGTCAGAATGAAAATCACAGAACAAAACAAAAACAAACGCCGAGTCTTTATCTTGCCTTTTGTCTACTGTTTTCCAAAATAATCCTGTCTATTTTTACCTGTTGTTCTATCCGTTCCCTGATTCCCTGATTATCAATACAACGCAGGCGGTATTTCGGATAATCCTCACGCAAACTGTCAACAAAGTCGATAAATTTATCCTGCGGGGCATCGTCTGTACTGCCGCCCAAAAGCGAAAAAGCATTGGTAAAAGCGCTGACTTTTTCAACCGGTAAATTCCAGCTTTCGGCCAGATTCTGTATTTTTAAGGCCTCGTCATAAACATTTGTCAGGCCTTTTATGCCGACGCCGCCCAGAGCCAGCCCGCCCAACTTAGCAATAAAATTGTTCTGTATCTTGTCCGCGGTTTTGGCAAAAGCCCCCTGCAGCCCGTCAAGCTGTTTTTTGGCATCTCCAACGTTCAGCCAAAAGTTGATTACGGCATCAGAAAACATACTCATTTTATTTTTCCATTAAAAAAGCCCCGAGCGGGGCGTGTTATTCATTTTTTTGTTTTCTTTCTGGATAACCAGCTAACAATTCCTATTCCTGCGGTACTGATAATACCGATAGCGAGTATTGCTTTTACCAAAAACTTAGCAACCCACTCTTCCTTCAGGTGCAGAGCATACGCCGCCAAGGCAATCACAGACAGGAACAAAACTGCCCCTATTATTCTTCCGATATTAACCGAATTTATGGCTTTTTTAGTAATAGCAAATTCATTTCTCTGAGCTTCTATGGCTTTATCTTGTTCCGTAACTGCCATTTGAACAATAATCTCTGCAAATTTGCCGTTTATATCATTGTAATATTTCAAAATCTCAGGAGAAGGGAGCGGCCCCTGTCTGATTTCAATATGATGTTCTTCTTTTTTATAAGCAACTTTACCCGAGCCCGGCTGACTAAGCCGACTAAAAGAAACACGCGCAGGAGTTTTTTCTTCTACAGTATTTTGTTTGTCTTCAACCACTCGTTTTTCATCGGTTTTAACTACACTTTGGGGATGCTTAAATTTTCTGCTGTTCTTTTTCATGGCTTTTTATCGCTTTATTCAGATAACCACCGACATTACTCCAATAACCGCCAATTCCGGATTTTTGGTTCTCTTCCTTGTTTTTCCTATCAACGCATAGGAAATCCAAGTAATTCATCAGCATAAAAGCACTTAACCCAAAAACAACCCCGAATAAAATGCCTTTGGTGTTATTTGAAATTTTCATCATCATATCTCCTTTTAAGATTATATAATGACTTTCATAAAAAAATCAACGATAAAATCTTTTATCAAGATTCAACGGGAACAACTCTTCTTAAATTTCCAAATTCAGGAACTTTTTTTGCAATTTCTTTCATCGTTGAAGGTTTTCCCTGTTCAATAAAATCTATCATTTTTTGCCGGGCTTCTTCCGTTGGCAAAAAATATAATATACCCTCAATGCCTTCTTTATTATTTGAATGTTTTAACAACAAATCATAAAGCTTCTGCCCGTTTGTTGTTTCTTTATATTCTTTACCGCTCACTATTACTTTCCTTTATTTATTTCAGCAGCAAGTTCAAGAATTCTGTCTGTATCTGTTTCTCCGGCATCAAGATAGCGCATAAGCTTTTTTTTCTTTTCATCGCCTTTTACAGAAACAAGCACGCCTCCGATAAAATCAGCATCATCCCATATATTTTTGAGACGGTCATAAAGAACCCGCCCGAGCTCCGTCTTGAATTTACTTCTATCAATCATAAATCCCATCTATATCTTCCTTTTCAATAATGATATATTCATTAAAACCATTATTTTTTACTGTGTAATAATGATTTCCGATAGCTTTTTTGATTATCTTCTTTTTTCTTTGCTCTTTGGTGAGATTATTGTTCAGCTCATGCATAATTTGACCATACTCTTCTTTTGAAAGGCTGGCAACCGGTTTTTCACTTTTCCCGGAATTGCCCCCGGTTGATGCAAACTTGCCCTCTCCGTCACGCGGGTGTTTTTCCTCTTTCCATTCGTTGAATGTGGCAAAGCACGTGTCAATTTTGATCAGACGCGCGGCCGTGTTGATGGAAATAACAATCATTTTGCTTTATCCTTTGCCCGGTTACAGGCTACAATTTCGTTTTGTGCGCGGACATAAGCAGCCAGATTGGCAAGATACAGATCACCCAAGTCCATCTGTTTTAACTCGGTTATTGAAACTTCCGGTTTTAAGATATTCCCTATGCAATTTGAGAATCCGAAATCGGAAAAGCCGACTTCTTTTCGAGAATGGCGAGAAACGGCCGGAAGACTTCGGATTCTTTCATAAAAACCTTTTGGTGCTCCAAAATGGCAAGCCCCAACTCAATAACCGCCAACGGATTTTGAAAATAAGTGTTGACTTTTTCCAGGCTCATTGTGTCAACGGCATTTTGCCCGCTTGCATCCAAAAGCGTCGCCAAGGGCAACAAATCAGCCAGAAATGGCTTAATTGACTTGTCTTTTGAACTGACATACCGGTCAACAAAATTGAGCCCGTCAAGCGCGTCAAAAAGGCGGATGGAAAACGTCAACTTTTGATTGTCCAAATCTTTGATAGTTATTTTTTTTATTGTTTCCATTGAAAACTCCGACAAAAAACGCCCCGCCGACGATTGCCGGCAGAGCTTGACTGTAAAAAACGTTTATTATATAAAAGAAAAGCCGCGGTGTTGCAGCACTGGATGTTTTGTTAACTCAGAAAGGGGTTTATCCCCCTTGATTTCCGCACGCTCTCCCGTTGAGCCTTCCTGCCGTCCTTTGGCGTCTTCGCCATCCATGCCAAGCCACTCATGCCCGTTGACCAGAGGCAGAAGCTTGAAACTCTCTGCCCCCTTGGATAGTTCTTCGGGAGAAATATAAACTTTATAAATCTTTTCCGGGTCTATCTCTTCTCCGTCAACATCCGGACTGCCGCCGTCTATCAGCTCTTTGCCCAGATATTCAAGTATCCCTGACCGCAAAATCGGGCTTTCGTCAACGAAGAGATAACCATTCTCATCCATATGCCGGTGCCCGCTCTCATTGCTGAGGCGGGTTGTATAAGTTAAGAAATGTGTCATTAAATTCTTCCTTTAATTATTTCATACGAGCCGTCGTCAAGTCTCTTAGCCTCATAATCGGGGGCAACAAGAATTGACCGCGCAATACAGCGGCAGTTCGGACGTTCTGCCGGAAGACCGCGGTGTCCGTAGGCGTCAATCACCGGATAATGCTCGGAATCTCCCCATTTATAAATTTTGCCGTCAAGCTGTTTGTGTCCACCTTTGCCGGTTGACACACGTTCGTCATGCGCGGTTGACCACATAAAAAACTTTACTCCCGCTGCAGCCTGCGCCTGCTCATTAAACGCCGCGTTCGCTTTTGCCGTCTGATCACGGGCAATCCTTTTTATCCGGTCTTTGGCAATGTGGGTCTGAGTTTTAAGGTCTTTGGCAATCGTTTCCCAACGCTGTCCTGTTGTCATGCCGTCATAAACGATGTTTTCAACGTTGTTTAAGGTCTGAAGCGTCGTATTTTGAATTAAACCGACATTGCGACGGATAATCAGCCGGATGGTTTCTTCAACCTCTTTGCTGTCAAAATTAAGGGTAAAACTGTCGCCGTACATCTCGCGCATAACCCGCGCAAGGGAAGATTTTGCACCGCGCTTAACAAGACGTATAAATTTTTGTACAATCTTCTCGGCATTGCGCAAAAAGCGCCCGAGATATTCCCCTTTATACCAAGCAATCAGCTTTTCCACATTACGCACAGTCGGCTTTTTACCCTGAGGCGCGGCATTTTCCATACGAACGGTGGTGTAGACGTCTTCCAGACTAGCAAATAAGGCGGAGAGCATTTTTTCCGTCTCCGCCTCAATCGCTTTGCGATAGTAACCATCCGCGTGCTTGTTTTTGGCAATGTCATCCATTACCTTAAACCCGCCCGCCGCTCGTGCCCGTGCGTTTTGCTTTTGCATTATCCGCTTGCCTTTTTTCGTTTTTTGGGGTATTATAATATTAAGACTGGAAGTTGAATGAGGAAAATGGACTGTCATTCATAAAGTTGAATTAGTGAGTCAACCTTTCGACGCTTCCGGTCTTTATTTTTTGTAAATTTCAAAAGCTGTTAAAACAAATTGCAGTTTTTTATTGTTAAACTCGGGCTTTATAACAGCCTTTTTATTTCCCGAAGATATAACAAACCGACCATTTGTTCCTATCTCTAACTTTCCTTTTTCAATAATATCCGTCAGATTGTTTAGTAACTCCTCTAGATTTTGCCCCGTTTCTTTTCGGCGCTTGATAATATGGGCAAGCCCCATACTTTCATTACCCCATACAAGGTCTATATCTCCTATGTCCTTACGGGTGAAAGCCCCCTTGACATGACCTTTTTTCTCATGCATGAGCTTATCAATGGCTGCCTGTCCTTTAACACCCGTAAATTCCTCGCCAAGAAGCTCTTCAACATCCGCATCTTTCTCCTCATCTCCGCCGCCTTGGCCGAACTTTCCGTCTTTACCGCGCGGGTGGTCTTCTTCCCGCCACTCGTTTGCTGCCTGAAACTCGGACATAACTTGCGGCGTAATATCCTCATAGCCGTCGAGCCCTTCCGTTTCAGTATCAAAAGACAGACCGTCAAGGTTAAACTGCTTAAACTGTTTTAACCATTCAAAAACTTCATCCTGCTTTGCGCCAAGGTTGACAAGAGTGCTTGCCACTTCGGCATACGACTTGATATTTTCCGCAAGCTCTTTTTCCGTTGCCTCTTCCAGCGGGTTAAAAGTAAAGTCCGTAAATTTGACAAACTTCCCGCCGTCAACCCCGGCAACAATGCCGTACATAACCAGTAGGTTATTGTCCCCATTCCCCAGCATTTATGGTCAGAAGTCTTGTCAAAAGAAGATTATATTATTTCTGACGAATACGGCTCATTCAGCAAAGACCTCCTCGCCTGCCATTTCCAGCGTTTCAGCGATAAAATCGGCATAAAGATTGTCTTCAAGCAAATGCGCCATACTGCCAGCACGGCCTACGCCGAAGCCGGCGTTCCGAGTGACGCAATTATCTCAATTACCGGACACACAGACGAATCCACCTTTAACCGCTTTTACAAGGCCAATACGGCAGCTTTATCTATGACTGCATTAAAAGGTAGATTGAAGTCGGAAAAAGAAAGAAAGTAAATTATTATTACATTTTTACTTCTTTAAGGTGGAGTAAAGAAAATTGTTCCTTTTAACAACAAAGCTCTCGTTTCGGGAGCTTTTGTCATATTTTCAACATTTCCGAAAAATAAAAAAAGTCAGAATGAGAAAATATTTATAATATATTTCAATATGTTAAATCAATCTAACGCTAGACTCAAAATCTTGTGGCCTCAGGCCGTGTCAGTTCGAGTCTGACTACCCCTACCATTATAAAAGCCTTGGATTTTTGCCAAGGCTTTTTTGTTTGCAGACATATTCACATAAAAAAACCGGCTTTGAAGACCGGTTTTTTATATGGATAAAACACTATTTATATTCTTTGTACAGCATTCTCAACTTGCTTCTCAAATGTCCATTCGGCAAAATGTGCCCCAGCGCATCGAGGGTTTTATACAAGATCTTTTTCAGATAATCTTTCAGATGTGTTTTGACGCCATACTTTTTCAAGATTGTCTGCAAATTACCGCGATACCAATAGTAGTCCAGAAAATCATCATTTTCGGGAACTTCGCTGTTTTTGTAACAATCGCAAAAATCAATTTGTTCGCTGATTTTTCTAAAAGCACAAACGTCGCCACTTTCTTCCGATAAATTGATAAAAAGAAGCGACGGCTTCTTGCCCGGATTCAGCGCGCACAGACGTGCAAACAGTGTTTTGATTTCTTCGTCCGAAGGCATTATGCCGTCAAACCATTTCGGCGCGAAACAATACAAATACAGAATATCCTTGAGATCTTTGGTTGTTTCGTACAAGCGGTCAATCCGGCGGTTATATTTTTCTTTCAGAAGCTCAAACTCTTCGTCAAAATTATTTTCATCTTTGAAATCATGCAGAAACAACAAATTGCTGCCGGTATCAAGATAACCGATATTCTTTTTAGTATCTTTTTCTCTATCCCTTTGCATATTTTCTTTTTGAAAGAATCCTTCAAAATGATTTTCAAGCAAAGTTACCGCCTTTTCCAAACTGGTTGGTCCGATCCAATCGAACGGCAGCGAGCGCCGTCTCTTTTTGGCTTCTCTCAACGCCTGAGCTCCCACGCAGGAACACCCGATCGGGATTATTATATCATATTTCATTTTGTCTCCTTAGTTATTCTTTCCGGCAAAACCGGATAGCCGGCAAATATGCCGGCTATTTAATTCGTCCTAAAATTAGTCAGTTTTTTATTTTTTGTCAACCAAACAAGGACAATCATATGTTGAATTTTTTCTTGTGCCGATTTCGGGCAAGCGCGCTTATTTGTATTCTTTATACAACATCCTTATTTTGCCGCGGATGTGCTGGTTGGGAATTATGCGGCTTACGGCATCAAGGATTTTAAATGAAATTTTTTTGAGAATGTCTTTGGCATTTTTGCGAACTTTATACAAATTCAAAACGCTCTCAACATTCTTTTTATAATAAACATAATCGGGGAAATTTTCATCGTATTCCGCATCCTGATCACGGTAGCAGTCATAACAATCTATATCTCCGTTTTTGGTCTTGCGCTTTTCAAAACCGGTTCTACCGGCCTCGGCATCGGCCAAATTGATAAACAGCAGGCGGTGATGACGGCCGGGATACATCTCCCGCAGCTTGGCAAGAGAGGCTTCCAGCTCTTCTTCCGCAGGCGTGTGCGAAAACTGCTCTTTTTTGAAAATATGCAAATACAAAATATTCTTTGAATCGTTTATTGTCTGATAAATGCGTTTGATCCGGCGATCGTATTTTTCACGCAAAAGGACATATTCCTCATCAAAGCGGGAAACGTCCGTAAACTCGTGCAGAAACAAAATATTGGTGCGCGTGTTAATGTAACCGACATTCTTTTTGGTATCTTTTTCAAATTTTTTCAGGTCTTCTTTTTCAAAAAAACCTTCAAAGCCCGTTTCCAGGAAACGAACCGCCTGTTCAAAGGAAAGCGGGATAATCCAGTCAAACGGCAGGGAGCGGCTTCTTTTCTTAACGCTTTTCAAGGCCTGTGCCGCGGCGCAAAAGCACCCCATCGGAATAATTATGTCGTATTTCATTTAAGCTCCTCAAAAAAATCATACAGCATCGGCATTATGCAATTTAACGATCGTTTTTTTGCCATGTAAATTGTATTCTAACAGATTCGGTAAATTTTATGTAATTATTTAATTTTATTAACAATTTTTTATTGTACCCGAAAATTTTTGAAGTTCAAAAGCTGTAGCAAAAAAAGGATCGTTTTTTTTGCTACAGAATTGATTGAGCAGTTCAATGTCGATCTCGCCCGAATCAGTTCAGCACATTGACAATTTCGCTTAAAGGAACCAGGCGCAAACCGCGGCTTTTTAATGTCGGCAACCAAACTTTCAGCGCATTATAAGTCTGTTCTTTGGGGTGGCCGATGGCTACCGCGTATCCGTTTTTGCGGGCGATTTCCTCCGTCTGACGGAGCTGGCGCATAATGTAATCGAACTTATCTTCGTTATCTAAAAAAACATTTCTTGATACATACCGAACCTGATATTCTTTCGCCGCTTTTTCGCCGACCGAATGAGCCGTCGTTTTGGAATCGAGAAAGAACAAACCGCGCGCGGATAATTCTTTCATAACAATTTCCATTTTTGGTTCATCTTCGGTAAAACGACTGCCCATGTGGTTGTTGACGCCGTTGATTTGAGAAAACTTATCCAACATATTTTTTATGCCGCGGGCAACCTCTTCATCGTTCATACCAACCGTCAGCACGTCGGGGGAAATATTCATACTGACTTTCGGCTCCATCGGCAAGTGGGCGATAATTTCGTGACCGGCTTTGCGGGCGTCTTCAATCTGCTGCCGCAAACCGGGGGCATAGGTCAAAAACGACGACGTCAGGGGATAGGAGAGAGAATTTATGCGAGCAGTGCGCTGACGGCTGACACCCATATCGTCAATAACAATCGCAATCACCGGCTCTTTGCCGAAATAAGGCGGTTTGCGGCTGACTTCCACCTTGATGCCGCTGATTTTCGGGTGTGTTTTTTGCTTGCCGGGGTGCGGCTCGATTATATCTTCCGGCAGTTCTTCTTCATAAAAATCATAAATAACTTCCGACGGCAATTCTATTTCGTTGATGTAGGAAACTTTTTTCTCCCAGCTTGCTTCCAACGGATCCGGCACCTGTTCACGGTTTTGCCGAACGGCGTCCTCCAGCCGGAAGTTTTTTTCTTCCGCCGCCGGTTGTGCCTGCGTCGTCGCGACGGCTGCCACCGTATTTTCTTCCCGTTTTTCCGGTTCGTTTTCTTCCCCGGCGGCAAAAACCGTCAGAGAAACCGTTAAGAGCGACAATATGCCGCCCAGGGCAAACAAAAACCGTCGGCGCCGGTTATTCGGCGCTGACGGTGCAGATTTCTTTTTTGCAGTCTTGTTATTCATTGTTACTTATTGCGCAAAGTCGGAAAAGCTATAACATCGCGAATGGTTTCGGCGCCGGTCAGAAGAATCGCCAACCGGTCGATGCCCATACCCATGCCTCCGGTCGGCGGCAATGCATTTTCCAGCGCGTTTACAAAATCTTCATCCAACATCTGAGCTTCGTCATCGCCGGCTTCGCGTTCGGCACACTGCGCCTCAAACCGGGCACGCTGTTCCAGCGGATTGGAAAGCTCGGAATAGGCACAGCCGAGTTCCATGCCGCAGGCGTAGGCGTCAAAATGTTCAACCAGGCGCGGGTTGCTGCGGTGGGTTTTGGCCAGCGGAGAAATATCCCGCGGCATATCCATAACCAGAATCGGCTGGATCAGGTTGGCTTCGACTTTTTCATCAAAAACCAGTTGAACCACCTTTCCCCAGTTGGAACATTCGGAAGCGTCAATACCGACCGATTTTGCCATCTCACGCGCTTTTTCAACGGTATCGGCCTGCATCAGATCAATGCCGGCATATTCTTTGACCAAATCGACAATCGACTTACGGGGGAAAGGTTTGGAAACATCAATCTCCACTCCGTTAAACGTAAACGACGGCTTGCCCAGAACCTGCTCGCAAACATAGCGGATCAGATCGGAAATGAGATCGGCCATATCATTATAGTCGGCATAAGCCTGATAGGCTTCCAGCGAGGTAAACTCCGGATTGTGCTTTTTATCGACGCCCTCATTGCGAAAATTGCGGCCGATTTCAAACACGCGATCCAGACCGCCGACAACCAGACGTTTCAGGTAAAGCTCCGGCGCAATACGCAGGTAAAGATCCATATCAAGCGCATTGTGGTGCGTGATAAACGGTTTGGCATTGGCGCCGCCCATAATCGGGTGCAGCATCGGCGTTTCCACCTCCAAAAAACCGTGCTCTTCAAAATAGCGGCGGATAGCCGATGTAATCCGGCAACGTTTTTTGAAAATCTCGCGGCTGTCGTCATTCATGATAAAATCGACATAACGCTGGCGGTATCTGGCCTCAATGTCGGTCAGCCCGTGGAATTTTTCCGGCAGCGGCTGGAGAGACTTGCCGATGATGTCAAACTTTTCGGCAGCAATCGACAATTCGCCGCGGGGCGTGCGGCGGACAAAGCCGGAAACACCGACCAAATCGCCGACGTCAAGGCATTTCAGAAGATCCAATCCGGCCTCGTCAAGGTGGCTTTTATGGCAAAAAATCTGTATTTTTCCGCTTTTGTCTTTCAGGTCTATAAACATACCGCTGTTGCGCACGGCCATCGCGCGGCCGGCAACCGTTACCCTGTCTTCGGTGTTTTCGCCGGCAGGCAGATCTTTGTATTTTTCCTGCAGGTCGGCCGCATAGGCATCGGGTTTGAAACAATACGGATAAGGATTATACCCTTTTTCGGTCAGGGTATTGAGTTTTGCCAAGCGTGATTCTCTATGGATATTGGTTTCTGTTGCCATTTGTAAATTCCTGTTCTTTTCGGTTTTCTTGTTTCGTTTTTTCGTAACTATAAACAAAAGCCGTAAACTTTTCAACCCAATAATTGCTTGACGACGGCAAAGAACTAAAGTAGAACATTATTATAATTAATATTCTTTGAGGAAATCATTATGCTGACCCCGAAACAATACAAACTGCTGATGTTTATCGACAACTCGATTAAAGAAAACGGCTGCTGCCCTTCTTTTGAAGAAATGAAACAGGCGGTCGGCATTAAGTCAAAATCGGGCATTCATGCCCTGATCGAAGAACTGATCGAACGCGATTTTATCAAAAAACTGCCCCACAAGGCACGCGCGCTTGAAGTTTTGCGCACACCACGCTTTAAACCGCGGGAAATTATCGAAGAAGAAAAAAAGGTCAAACAGGCCCTGCAGGAAGCCGCGGTACAAATCCCCCTTTACGGCAAAATTGCCGCCGGAACGCCGATTGAGGCGTTGGCTAACGAAAGCGAAACCATCGCCGTGCCTTTCGATATGGTCAGCCGGGGCAGCTTTTATGCCCTGACGGTTGAAGGAGAATCGATGATCGAAGCCGGTATTTTGGACGGCGACACCGCCATTATCCGCCGGGCGGAAAACGCCGAAAACGGGCAAATCGTGGTGGCACTGATTGACGATGCGGAAGCAACGCTCAAGGTCTGGCAGAAAAAAAAGGACGAAATCTGGCTGAAACCGTGCAATGCCGCTTATGAGATCCGGAAGTTTCACCCGTCAAGGGTTAAGGTACAGGGAATATTAAGCGGCATCGTCCGCAAATATCATTAGCTTTTGAATTGTCTATTTTTTGTCAAAATAAGCTTGATTTTTTGTACAAAAAAGGCTATGATGATTGCATAACAAAGTTTTGATCCGGGAGGATTTTATGGTTACGACGACAACAAACAACATTGACAATCACCCTTTCATTCCCCTTGATTTTCAGGTTTATGAAGGAAAACGTCCTTATACCGTCGAAGAGGTCAGAAACGTACTGATGAGTCGTGTTGCCCGGCTGACGGAAACAACCGACGATATTGCCGACGACCGCGGAGCGCGGGAAGCGTTTTTGCGCAAACGCAAAGAAGAAATGGCCTATAAAAACGCCATGCACGACGTGGAACTGTTTGATAAAAATCCGGAACTTTACACAAATCTTTTTGCCTTAAAAGAAACGACAAACGGTGATACTTACACCGAAAATGAGCGCACCGCCGACAAAGCTCACGCCAAAATCTGTGAGGACCAGAACGGCAATCTGTTTCTGGCGGTGGAAGTTTTCAAACCGGCCGATGTTTCGTTTCAGGTTCATGACGGAAAGATCAGCTTTGACCCGACCGGTATGTCTCCCGATCAGTTAAAAGAAATTATCTCCTGGCTGGATCGCCGCGGACTGGCTTCGTTTGTCAATATGGACGAGCTGAAACTGGAAAATGCCGATCCCAAAACGGAAGAAATGTTTGCCCGAGTTAAGGACGAAATTAAAGAAGGAACCGTCAACGGCGAGGAAGATTATGTTCGCTCCGTCAGCGCCGACCGGGTTCTGTCGGTTGAAGAAGAAAAGGAACAAACAGTGGCAGAACCTGCCCCCGTTGCTGTGCCGAATACCGAAAACCTGCCGGCAGAACGGGAAGGAGAACAACTCCAAAGTCCCGGCGAACCGGAAACGGAACTCCCCATAGAATCCTCCACTCTGCCGATACAGGAAACAAAACGCGAAAAGGCTCCCGATGACGCCAAAGACAAAGCGATTGCCTCAATCACCAAATGGATGGACAAGAACAAGCGCCGCGGACTGAGTTATTTTGTTACGCACAAAGGCGGTTATACCATATTTACCGCGTTTGGTACGGAAAACCCGGACAATATGGATTTGGACGGTGTTATTGATCCCAAAACAAAAGACGTTAAAGTGCGAAACGAAGGAAAACTTTATGTCCGGATGGATGAAAAAGGACGGCTGGAAGTTTCTTTTGCAATGCCGGGCGGAAAACCTTTAAGCGACAACTATGCCGACCGGATTATGGATGCCTATAAAGACGCCGGTATTACCCGAGTAAAATTCGAATCACTGTCCGATGCCAATGAGGGGGTCATTCGTTCTGCCTGCGGGCGGGCGTTGATGATCCCGGTCGGGCTTGGTCTGTCGCAGGTGAAATTTGACAAGATGATTGACGCGGCCGAGGGACGGCACGGTAAAAACAACCCGAAAGTTTTGAAATACAAAAGGGATCTGGCTTTGGAGCTGGCCCGCCAACTGGCAGAAAAAGGTATTGACTGGCAGGATCCAAAAAATAAAAACAATGTGGACTGCCGCTGTATCCGCGGGGCAATCGGCGGTTATAACCTGGCTCCGTTCCGTGACTGGTGGGAAGATTTCGGCCTGCGCGGCGCTTACGAAAACATTGTCAAAAGCGGCAGCAACACCAATGCCGCCGCGACCATCGGTGCCGCCGAAGCCGTCAGCAAACTGTATACGGCTTTTAATGAAGGACTTAACAGCGCGGACAACCTCAACCTGCCCCAGCAGGAAAGAGGAACCGTCGGCTACCTGCTGTCGCCCCGCTGCGCAATTCTGAATGACGAAGAAAAACAGCAGTTCAAACAATATCTGAACGGAAACGAAAATATCCCGATGCGCGATATGCCGCCGGAAGCCGCCATAAAATTGTTTTCCATCATGCAGAAGACGGAAGAAAAACTCGCCAAGAAAAAGATTGAAGACGAATATGAGCGCCTTGTTCATGACGAGTTTTACAGAGGAAACGCCGAACGCGACGCGGTTGCTCCCTTCCTGACCGATGCGGCAACCAGCATAAACAACGTGGCTGAGGATATTAAAGACACCGGGTTGCCGCCCATATTCATCTGCCGGGTCGGCAATCCGAAATACGATTTCTCCGACGTAAAACGCCGGCAGAACGAGCAGTCACGGCAAAACTCACCCCGGGCAGGGCAGCCGTATAACCACGCCTACCGGAACAGGGGCAATTCGTATGACTAAATCTTAAAATTAAAAGCCGGTTTAATCCCCGGCTTTTTCTTTGTTTTCACCATTTTTTCCGGTCAGGGAATCCGGCAGAAAATAATCCGGATCATATTGTTTGACCGAATCAAAATGTCCGTCTTTCAAAACGGCCTCCACGATTATTCTGCCGTTGTTATCATACATGGCATAATAGCCGTCGGGAACACCGCGGCGGTAATTCATATGTATATATATCCGTCCGTTCGGATAATACTGGCGGGAAACACCGTCCAGCATACCTCGTGCATAGGTCTGTTCCAGCCGGATCCGGCCGCGGTCGTCATACTGCCTGCGTATTCCGTCTCTTTTGCCCGATCGATAATGATCTTCTTCTGTCAAAACCCCATTCTCGTCAAAAACCAGAAAGGCGCCGTCCAATTCTCCCTGTCGCCAATGACCAACTTGTCTGACCCGGTTGTTTTCATATAAGATATGCAACCCGTCGGCAATTCCTTCCCGATAGCGGCCGACACCGGCATAGCCGTTCTCTTCTTCCCGTACGCGCCCGCTATACGGACGGCCGTTTTCATCGACCAGAACATCGCCTCGAAAAGAAAGAACAGCAATATCTGTCGCCGGCAAAAGACGGTACAACCGATAGCGACCGGCATATAAAACCAGCAAAACCGCAGCCAGGATTGCAACAGCCAGAATAACAATGTGTTTTCGCGATATTTTTTTCATACTTTTAATCTTAAATAAAAAACGCCCCCGCCTTTTAATCAAAAAGCAGGGGCTGAGTATTTTTGTTTTTACAAACCAACAATACGCGCCAGTGCTTCTTCTACCTTGGCTTTGTTGGCCAGGGCTTCCGCCTGCCGGCGTTTTTCTTCTTCGACCACCGCTTTCGGCGCGCGTTCGACAAAGCTCGGGTTTGACAATTTGCGTTCGTAACCGGCCAGGTTCTGTTCCAGTCCGGCCAGTTCTTTCTGCAAACGTTCGCGCTCGGCGGCAAAATCGACTACGCCTTTGAGCGGAATCAGGAGAGCGGCCTCGCGGAATACGCTCTGAACCATATCGGGTGTGGTTTCGCCGTCATAGGCGGCGATATCTTCCAGCCGCGCCAGCGAGCAGACAATATTTTTGAAATTTCTGACATCACTCATGGTTTCCGCCTGAGCCCCTTTCAGCAAAACGGTCAGTTTTGCGGAGGCCGGCAAGTTCATTTCCGCACGGAGAGAGCGAATCGAACTGATCAGATCAATAACGCGGTCAATTCCGCCGGCAGCAGCTTTGTCGCAGCTCTCGTTTTGCGGCCAGGAAGCGTTGATCAGGCGCTCGGCGTGAGTACCGGTATTGTTCCACAGTTCGCTGGTGATAAACGGCATAAACGGATGCAGAATAATCAGAATCCGGTTTAAAACCCAGGCAAAGGTCGCGCGAGTTTCCGCTTTTTCCGCCTCGTTATCGCCGTACAAAACGGGCTTGATCATTTCGATATACCAGTCGCAGAAAGTTCCCCAGACAAACTGGTAAACGGTATTGGCGGAATCGGAGAAACGGAAGTTGTTCAAATTTTCGGTCAGTTCAGCCGTTGCCGCCTTAACTTTGGCAACAATCCAGCGGTTGACCGGGTGCTTGACGGCGGTTTCGTCAAAATCCGCCGGCAGCGAACATTCGTTCATCTCGCCGAAACGGGCGGAATTCCACAGTTTGGTGGCAAAGTTGCGGTAGCCCTGGATTCTGGCTTCGGAAACATTGATGTCGCGGCCCTGGGTTTCCATCGCCGCCATAAAGAAACGCAAAGCATCGGCGCCGTATTTTTCGATGATTTCCATGGGATCAACTGTGTTGCCTTTGGATTTGGACATTTTGCGCCCCTGCTCGTCGCGAACCAGACCATGGATATAGGCTTTTCTGAACGGCACTTTTTTCATGACATACATACTCATCATCATCATACGGGCAACCCAGAAGAAAATGATGTCAAAACCGGTAACCAGAACCGAGGTCGGATAAAAGGTATCCAGATATTCGCTCTTATCCGGCCAGCCCAAAGTCGAAAACGCCCACAAGCCGGAAGAAAACCAGGTGTCGAGCACGTCGGTTTCGCGCGTCAGCTCAACCCGCGATCCATAATGTTTGTCGGCTGCCGCCTGCGCTTCTTCCTCGTTTTCTTCGCAGAAGATTTCGCCGTCGGGACCGTACCAGATCGGCATCTGGTGCCCCCACCACAACTGGCGGGAAATGCACCACGGCTGAATGTTGCGCATCCACTCGAAATAGGTCTTTTCATAAGACTTCGGCACAAACTGCATTTCCCCGTCTTCAACCGCACGAATCGCCTCTTTGGCCAGCGTCGGCGCGTCAACAAACCACTGATCGGTCAGCATCGGTTCAATCACAACATTGGAGCGATCGCCGTAAGGAATGACCATCGGATGATCTTCAATCTTTTCCATAAAGCCCAGTTCTTCCAGTTTGGCAATGGTTGCCTTGCGGGCGCTCTGGGTATCCATGCCGGCAAACGGCGTGTTCTCGTTCAAGGTGGCATCCGGGTTTAAGATATTGATCAGCGGCAGATTGTGCCGTTTGCCGACCTCAAAGTCGTTGAAGTCGTGCGCCGGTGTAATTTTAACCGCACCGGTTCCTTTTTCGGGGTCGGCGTGATCATCGGCGATAATCGGAATCGCCCGGTTGATGATCGGGATAATGCATTCTTTGCCGATCAGATGTTTTAATTTTTCGTTGTCTTTGGAAACGGCAACCGCGGTATCGCCGAACATGGTTTCCGGCCGGGTGGTGGCAATGTGGATAAAGGCCCCCTCTTCCCCTTTGATCGGGTATTTGTAATAGTACATTTTGCCGACGGTTTCTTTCTGTACAACTTCCAGATCGGAAACGGCAGTCATAAATTTTGCATCCCAGTTGACCAGTTTTTTGGCTTTATAGATCAGGCCGTCTTTATACAGGCGGACAAAGATTTTGCGTACCGCACGCGACAACCCCTCGTCCATGGTAAAGCGCGCCCGTGACCAGTCGCAGGAAGCGCCCAGGCGCCGCAGCTGCTTGCAGATAGTACCGCCGGACTTTTCTTTCCACTGCCAGACGGTTTCGATAAATTTTTCGCGGCCGAGATCGTGGCGGGTAATGCCTTCTGCGGCAAGGTTGCGCTCAACCACCATCTGCGTGGCGATACCGGCATGATCCATACCGGGCTGCCACAAAACGTTTTTGCCGAGCATACGGTTGTAACGGATTAAAATATCCTGCAAGGTATCGTCCAGCGCGTGTCCCATGTGCAAAACACCGGTAACGTTCGGCGGCGGAATGACGACGGCATAGGCTTCCTTGTTTTTATTCATATTCGGTTTGAAATCTCCGGCAGCTTCCCACTCGGCATAAATTTTTTCTTCAAAATTTTTCGGGTTGTAAGTTTTGTCTAACATATCATTTTCCAATTTTAACAGATTTTATCAATAAAAACAAAACGCCCGCAAAGTGTTACCGCTTTGGGGCAGAAAGCAGGGAGGCCGGCGCCGGCGGAAATATACCGCCTAGCGTCTGCCGGCCTTTACCATCACTCGTTCAACTTCTTCCGCAATCAACTTCGGCAGATAATGAGAAAGCCATTCTTCCAGGACAGGAACGACGGTTTCGCGGACAACGTTTTGCAGCATGCGGTTATCAATCTTTTCGGCAACCGCCTGCCCGACGATTTGCCGCAGCAGGGCATCGGCATCAAAGGCCGGCTGTTCCGCACGGCGGCGAGAATCATTTTGTTCAAACAGTCGGGTAAAGCTGTTGATAATTTCCTCAGAAACATCTGCGGCCGGTTGAATATCCGTTTCTTTTTGCCGTGCATCTGCCGATACCTTGCCGGCATGAAAAGCCGCCGGCTCTTCCGCAACGGCATTCTCTCTTAAAGCACCGGGAACCGGTGTATAAAGGAAATCTGCCCGCGGAGCCGGCGTATTTTCTTTTTCGGCAACCGATGTTTCCACGGCAGCAGGACGGATGCTTTCAAAAAGCGGCTTTTCGACGCGATCGGTCGTTACCGGCGACATTTCAAAGACATCATCTTCTTCTTTTTCCCGGCGTTTATCCTTTTCTCCCCCGCTTTCTTCCAAAAGCCGACGGATGGAAGTCAGAATTTCCGCCATTGAAAGTTCTTTATTTTCCTGTTCTGCTGCCATTTCATTTTCCCGTATCAATCATCCGTTGACAAAGAAAGCCACTTACCGCGGGTTTCTTTGTAATATTTCTTCGGATGGTACAATTCAACATTGAGTTTCAGATCTTCGGCCGTTAATCTGCCCATGGCCTGCATAACCTGCATGGCCGACAGATAATACTGACGGCGGACGGTAACGACCTCTACCTTGGAATCGAGCAAAGTCTGAAAAGCATTCAGCACATCAAGAATCGTCCGGTTGCCGAGAGCCTCTTCCTTGCGGACGCCGTCAAGGGCGATTTCGTTTGCTTTTACCTGATCCTGCAAAGCTTTGATCATGGCATCGTTGGCAACCATCGACTCCCAATAACTGGTGATATCGGAAACCGCTGCCCGTTCGGCGCTCAAAAGCTGTTCGTGCGCCTGCCATTTATTGTATTTGCTCTGGCGGATTTTGGCTCTGTCTTCGCCGGCGTCATAAAGGGGAATCGTCATGTTGACGCCAAATTCGACGCTGTTGATGGTGCTGTCGTCCAAACCGCTGTAACGGGGATCATTTTTCGTCTGTGCTGCACTGGCGGAAGCAGAAACCTGCGGCATCAGGGCGCCGTAATTGGCCTTTACCGTATATTCGCTCGCTTCCAGAGCCTTTTTGGCGGCCAGAATCTGATAGTTGTTATTCATCGTATATTCCAGCGCCCGCTCGAAAGTGGCCGGCAGAAATTCGTGAATATTATCCGGTTCGCTCAAATTTTCCGGCTTTTTGCCGATAACCTGCTGATAAACGGCGCGGGCAACCTGCAGATTGCCTTCCGCGCTGATGCGGTTGGCGGTTGCCTGCGACAGACTGGCTTTGGCCTGCGCAACGTCGGTGCGGGTCAGCTCGCCGACATTAAAACGCTCAATCGTTTCGTCCAACTGTTTTTGCAACAGTTTTTCATTGCTTTTCTGAAGATCGACGATGGCCGCATCGCGAACAACGTTCAAATAAGCTTCGGACGCGCTTAAAAAAACCGACTGTTCATAATTTGACAAATTATACTGTTCGGCACGAGCCGTGCTGTCGGCGGCTTTGACCGAATGATAGGTGGACAAACCGCTGAACAACGGCTGGGTGATTTCTGCGCCGATAGATGACGTTTCTTTGCTGCCGCGGTCGGTGTTGTCAAGATCGTCATTGATGTTGGAACCGCCATAGCTGCCGGTCAAATCAATGGACGGGCGATACCCGGAACGGGCAATAGCCACATTTTCGTCAACAGAACGCAAATATGCACGCTGAGCCTGCAAATCGGGGTTACTTTTGTATGCTTCTCCCAGCGCCTCAAAAATCGTTTCCGCCCGAACCGGGGAACACAGGAGAACGCTGCCCATCAAAACTGATGCAAAATATTTATTCATTACTCACCTCTTTTAACTTTAGCTGTGGTGATTATATTCGATTTTTTGATGATTGCAATAAAATATTGTCCAGAAAAAACAAACAAGAAGATAAAAAGTAACGGCAATTTACCGGAATATACCCGCGGTTTGTTAACGATATTTCAAACAATTACCGATTATGCTGTCGACAAAACCAATATTATCGAAACAGGAGAAGCAATGGTAAAAGAAAATTCGGTTATTTTAAATGAAATCGATAAAGCCAGATTAAAACTTTCGATTGAGCACTACATAAAATATTTTATCGGCAAACGCACCTGCGAAATCAGCAAAGAAGAAGCATTAAAAGTGATTTCTCTTGCGGTGCGCGAATTTGCAATGGACCGGATGTACCAGACAATCGCCCGCTACAACAAAGTTAACTCCAAACGGGTGTATTACCTGTCTATCGAATATCTGATCGGGCGGTCGCTTGAAAACAACCTGCGCAATCTCGGGCTGTTTGATATTTTGAAAAACATCAAAATCGAGGGTTGGCCGTGGGAATCTCTGGAAGAAATTTTTGATACCGAATATGATCCGGCACTCGGCAACGGCGGTCTCGGCCGGCTGGCGGCCTGTTACCTTGACTCGATGGCCTCGCTCGGTATCCCGGGGTTCGGCTACGGCATCAACTATGAATACGGCCTGTTCAAGCAGAAATTTGAAAACGGCTATCAGGTAGAAATGGCCGACAGCTGGTCGGGCGAAGACTCTCCCTGGCAGTTTGCCCGTCCCGACCGCAAAATTTCCATCCCTATGTACGGTGAGGTAGAAACACAGTATGCCGCCAACGGCGAACCGATGTTCATCTGGAAAAACTCAACCCATATTTACGGTATTCCGTACGATTTCCCGATTGTCGGTTACAACGGGAAATCGGTCAACTATCTGCGGTTATTCTCGGCCGAAGGCGACGAACAGCTTGACATCAACGTTTTCAACAAAGGCGGTTACATCGACGCGGTTAAAGACAAAATCGAAAACGAAACCATTTCCAAAGTGCTTTATCCTTCCGACAGCATCGAATCGGGCAAGGAACTGCGCTTAAAACAGCAATATTTCTTTGTTTCCTGCGCCATTCAGGATATCATCCGGCGCTTTATGGAAAAGAGCAACGACTTTCACCGGATGCCGGAATATATCAGCATCCAGCTCAACGACACCCACCCGGCGCTGGCCATCCCCGAACTGATGCACCAACTGATCGACATTTACGGGCAGTCGTGGAACAGCGCCTGGGACATCACAACCAAAATTTTTGCCTATACCAACCACACCCTGCTGCCGGAAGCGCTGGAAGTCTGGCCGGCCTGGATGATGGGACGTCTGCTGCCGCGGCATGTTCATATTATTTATGAAATCAACCGCCGTTTTATCGAATTTGCCAAAACCAAATTCGGAAACGACTCTGAAAAACTGAACAAACTTTCGATTGTTTCCGGCGACGGCGGCAATCAGATCATCCGCATGGCCAATCTTTCGATCGTCGGCTCGTTTAAGGTCAACGGGGTGGCCAGAATCCATTCCGAACTCTTAAAAACCAGACTGGTGCCGGAATTTTACGAACTGTGGCCGGAAAAATTTATCAACATTACCAACGGCGTTACCCCGCGGCGCTGGCTGTATCACGCCAACACCCCGCTGGCCGAACTGATTTCTTCCAAAATCGGCGACAACTGGATTACCGATCTTGATCAGCTGCAGCAGATTGAAGATTTTGTCGACGATCCGGAATTTATTTCCCGCTTTATGGAAATTAAAAGAGAAAACAAAAAAAGACTGGACAAAAAAATATTCAAAACCACCGGTGTTGCGGTCAGCCCCCAAAGCGTGTTTATCGTGCAGGCCAAACGCATACACGAGTACAAGCGCCAGTTGATGACGATTTTGCAGGTTATCGGCGACTATCTGGCAATCATTAAAGACAACGCCATCCCGCCGCTGCCGAAAACTTATATTTTCGCGGGTAAGGCGGCGCCGTCCTATAACTTTGCCAAACAGATCATCAAGCTGATCAACAACGTGGCCGACGTGGTCAACAACGATCCGCGGGTCAACGACAAGATCAAGGTGGTGTTTGTTCCCGATTATAAAGTATCGCTGGCGGAACTGCTGATCCCCGCCGCCGACATCAGTATTCAGAATTCGACCGCCGGCTTTGAGGCCTCGGGCACCGGCAATATGAAATTTGCTTTAAACGGCGCCCTGACCGTCGGCACCTATGACGGTGCCAATATTGAAATCCGGGAGGCCGTCGGCCCCGAAAACTTCTATTTGTTCGGCCTGCGCGAAGAGCAGATCGCAGAAATGCACAGCAACAACTCGTACAAACCGCAGGAAGTTTACGAGCGCTCCGACTATATCAAACGAATCATGAATTCGCTTAACTCCAACACGTTCTGCGAAAAAGAATATGTGCTCCTGTTTAAGATGATTTACGAAGAGCTTTTGTCCCGCGACTATTATATGGTGCTGGCGGATCTGGCGGAGTTTAACCAGGCTCTGCACCGGGCGGAACATGATTATATGGACAAGGAAAAATGGGCCAAAATGGCCATCCGAAACGTGGCCAGAATCGGACGTTTTTCAAGCGACCGGGCAGTTATGGAATATGCCGACAAGATCTGGCACATCAAACCGGTGGCAGAACAAGCCTAAAAAACAAAGGGGACAACCGCCCTCTTTTGTTTTATGCGGCGTCCAAACGGGTTTTTGTCTGCCGATTTGATCCTCTTCTTTTAGTATTATCCCCAAACCAGGACGAAGGCCCCGGCCTTCCTTCACCCGCGGGGGTTAACCCGGCAGCACGGTCGCGGCAGACGATGTTTCTTAAATATTATATCTCCGGGGAACTGCCGATATAAGCGTGTCCTCGCGGCATGGCGAATAAGGCAGACTGTGTTGTAACAGTCGTTAACACCCCGCCTCGGTTTTATCCGGGCGGTTTTTGTTTACGGATTATCAAAACAAAAATGAGGAGTTATAAGATGATGTTAAGAAAAAAGACTTTTTAGCGGGCCAGAAAAGAACTTTTGAAAAGTTATGCGGAGGAGCTCCGCCGCTGCCGGTGCGAAAATAAAATCAGGCTGAAAACAATCGGCGCATATCCGCCCCGCTTTGATCCCGATTATATCGACAAGATAGAGCTTGCCTGTACCGGAACTTATCCGGGGCTGAATATCCTGGTCTATATCGCCCTTGCCTGCGGCAAAAAAATATCCATCCGTTTTGAAGACCTGAAATAACAAAAAAACCTCCGTTAAAACGGAGGTTTTTTTTGTTGATTGCAAACCGCTGTTACTGTGCAGAGGTCCGGATATCGCTGCCGATGGCCTCTTCCACGATATAGTCGTCTTTGCAGTTGTTGCCGGCACAACGTTTCAGAACGGTGGCGGTGCTGCCGTCAACCTGTCCTTTGACGGTCAGGGAGGGGACAAACACTTCCTTAATCGTAATCTTGAACGTCATATAGGCCACATTTCCCTTTTCATCGCTGAAATAAACTTTCAGGTT
This sequence comes from uncultured Alphaproteobacteria bacterium, assembly GCA_944390375.1. Lineage (GTDB taxonomy): Bacteria > Pseudomonadota > Alphaproteobacteria > RF32 > CAG-239 > JAFUYI01. The sequence goes on from CALXPZ010000049.1 coordinate 37,261, forward strand.
ATAGGTGCCTTCCTGGCCGGGCATGGCGGTTCCGTTAAAGGTGCGGGTTTCTTCGTTATAGGTCAGCCATTTCGGCAGCGGTTTGTCGTCGACGGTGCCGGCGCGGCTGATGACTTTGCCCTCAAAATCCATACGGGCAAGCGCCGAATCGGGAACCTGAACGGTAATCTTCTTGCCGGTTTCGCCTTTAACATCAGGCAGCAGCGTATCGGAGCTGAGGTTTACCGGCGGGCGTTTGGCCGGAATATTCAGCAGATACGGACGGTTGTCGGGCATAAAATCGCCTTTTGCCCATTTTTCCAACGTATTGCGCAGATAAACGGCAATTTTGGAAGGCTTTTCGTTCAGCATATAATAAGGAATTGCATCCAGCCCAATGGTGGCATAAAGGTTGCCCAGGGCCTCCTGAACATCGGCATATGATTTGAAGGCCTTAACTTCGTCTTCTATCGCACGGGAGGCTTCCAACTGGCTTTTTTCTGCCCGGCTGCCGTCGGCAATCGTGATGTCTTCGGCAATGTTTTCCGAAGTGGCGGCAATTTCCATATTGATCTGATAATCCTCAACAGCAGACATATACTGCGCCCAAGCAACATAGACCTGGCTCAGGATAAGGGCGCTCATGCGCTGGCGGCGCAGGTGCTCCATATCCAGCACATTCGGATTGGCGGGATCTTCAAACACGCTCATACCGAGTTCGCGTGCCTGTTTTGACCACAGACGATTATAAAACTCCGGATCATTTTTATATTGTTTCAGCCCCGGATCTTTAATATCTTTAATCACCAGTTTCATCCGCTCGGCATTGACGGCCAGATCGTGCTCGCGCAGTTCGGGACGGTTGCTTAAAGCAAGCCATTCCAGATCGGCCAGCGAATTGCGGATGCGCGGCAGTTCAAAATTGCCGTATTCGGAACCGACCAACTTGAACTCGGTCGACGGGTGCAGCCCCATCAGGCTGGCCAGACGGGTCTGAGCCGTTTCCATATCTCTTTTGAGAAGAGCCAGATTTTTGACTGCTTCCATATATTGTCTTTTCTTAACCAACTCGTTGACCGGCGGTTCTTCGCCCTTTTTTGCCAGATCTTTGGCGCGGGCGTTCATCTCGTCTACTTCCAGCGTCATATATTCGGTCATATCATCAATCACCGGCAGCAGACGCTGGGCAGTTAACGTCTTCCAATAAAGGGTGCGGGTTTCTTGCAGAATGTTGTGGATAACTTTGCGGCTTTCCTCAAAAGCGACGCTGGCTTTATAGTCGTTATCGCGGCTTAAGCAATATACCATCGAAATATCGAGCATATTCCAGGCCACTTTCAAATCCGGGCTCATCTCCGAATTGGTGTCGTTGATATAACCGGCGTGGCTGACGATTTCCGGCAAGCGGTTAACCGGTGAATGCCCTGCCCGAATGATGCTGTCTTCATAAGAAATCAGCCGGCGGGTATAGTTGTATTTCAGCGCCAAAGCCATTGCCATATAAAGGTCTATCGGCTTTTCAATCTTGGTCGGCGTGCTGACATACATATTTTGCAAGTCGACATCAACCCGGACGGCGCGGTCCCAGTCGTTATAGAGAACGGATTCCGGATTGTAGGCTGCCGGTTCGGGTGAACTTACGGCGCCGTTCTGCCCGCAGGAAGCGGCGAATATCACGGGAATAAACAAAGATATCAATAGTTTTTTCATCAGTAAAAACCCTTTATGTACACAAAGTTACTGTTATATGTTTACACTAATATTTTCTAACTTGGTAGTATTTTTTTCCGGTTTCGCAGTATTTATTTGCTTTTTGACAGCTTTGATGTATAAAATATATCCAAACGGATTTAATGTAAAGGACGATAAATTCCGATGTTCGGCATTTTTACAACGATTTTTAAGTACAAAGAAAAAGAAAGCCCCGACAAACTCGGTTTGTATCCGGAGCAGGTGCACGTCGATGCCATGCCCGAACGCCGCTATCTGTGGACATCCCGCTTTTTGGTAATTATCGCCTGTATGTCCATCTGCTTTAACATGATGCTGGCCAGCGCCCTTTATGTTATGCTCCCGCAGCGTTCAAGCGCCCCACAGCTGTTTTACATAGACCATTATTTCAGCGAAATCGAACGGGCGCAACCGATGGAAATCAATTATCCGGCAGGCAACCTGATCAACGAAGAACACATAACCAACTATATTATGCTGCGCTACCTGATCACCAACGATTATGACGAGCTGATCCGCCGCTGGGGAGAGGGCTCTTACGTTTTCTGGTATTCCTCCCCGTTCATTTTTGACGAATTTACGCGCTATGACGCAAAGTTCAATATGCTGCAATTTCGCAGTAAAAATATGATGCGCGATGTGGAAATCGACTGGATCAGGCCGCTCGGTACGGGCTTGTGGCAAACTCAGTTCCGTACCATCGACTATATGCCCCAAAACCCGACTCCCGAAGTCAACCTCTGGCGGGCGGTCATGCGGCTGCGGTTTGTCAAGCTCAGAAACAGAACTCATGAAGACGCGCTGAAAAACCCGTTCGGGTTTCTGATTACCAATTATTCGCTCTCTTATCTCGGCGTTCCCAACGCCTCGCAGCACTATCTGGCAGAATCCAAACGAATCACCAAAGAGCTGTTCTTCAGATAATGCAAAAAAACGACCTAACAAAAAACATCCGTCCGAAAGGGCGGATGTTTTTTTGTTCCAAACTTAAAACCTGTTAGTCAACGCCCGTCGCGCGAGGCGTCTTTTTTGAGGGCTGCCGCCTGTTCCCGGTTTTGTTTGATGAGCTCGACATTGCGGGCGAAACGTTCCGGATCGTTATAGGCATTGATCGCTTTTTTGAGCAAACTGGTGTTGACATATTTTTCCGCGCGGAAGGGAACGTCATCACATTCCGCCATCTTGCCCGCCTGCTGGCGTTCGGTTTTGGTCAGACTGCCGAAACCGCCGACAAAGCCTTCGTCAACAACTTTGCTGCCTTTGGCAATTTTCAGCGCCATCAGATCGTCCGCACTTTTTTCGATGATAGACACATGGGAAAACAAGCGCCCATATTTTCCTGATTGTTCAGGATCTTCCGGCTCATACACACGACCGGTTCGCTCATCAATCCGTGCCCTGCCCGGCTGTGCCATATAGTATAATGTTTCCTTGTCTTTGCCTTCGACCAAAACATCTATGACCGGACAGCCGTACTTGTTTTCGGAAAAAATAAAGACATTTCCGTCTTCATCCGCCGCTGAGCGAATGTTTCCGCCTCTGTCAAGACCATCGTTCTCGGACATCCGGCGTGCAAATTCTTCCTTCTCCATGGTACTATCCTCTTTAATGTTGCCGTTATAATAAAATAATACCTGAATTTAAAAATTTTGTCAAATTTTTAAAACAATATGCTACAATCCCAGTTTTTTGTCTAACCGCTCCAGTTCGTCAATATAACCGGAAATCAGGCTCAGCCCCTTGTTCCAAAAGCCGGGATCATTCGGATTAAGACCAAAAGGCGCCAGCAGTTCACCATAATCGGTGATCGCGGTTTTGGAAAGCATCTCCATATATTTGGCCGGGAAGTTTTCCACTTTTCCCTCGCGGCTGACCTGATAAAGCGAATTGACCAGGCAATCGGCAAAAGAATAGGCATAAACATAAAAGGGCAGGAAAAAGAAATGCCCGACCTGAGACCAGATGAAACGGCTGTCCTCGCCGACTTCGACCGCCTCGCCCAAACTGTCGCGCATTTCCTCCTGCCAGATTTCGCACAGGCGTTCTTTGCTCAGCTCACCTTCCTTGCGTTCGTTGTGAGCGCGCACCTCAAAGAAGTGGAAAGCAATCTGACGAATGGCGGTGTTGATCATATCGCTGACCTTGGAGGCTATCAGCGCCAGTTTTTCCGGTCCGTCCGGCAGTTTGGAAACCATAGCCTGAAACGTGATCATTTCACCGAAAACAGAGGCGACTTCTTCGGTCGTCATCCGCGAATATTCGTTTAATTCGCCGTTTTTGGTGCGGGTCTGGTGATGGCAGCCGTGCCCCAGTTCATGCGCCAGGGTCAGCACGTCGTTGCGCTTGCCGGCAAAATTGAGCATCAGGTAGGGATGGAAATCGGCGCTGACCGGCGCGCAGAAAGCGCCGCTGCGCTTGCCGTCGCGGGGCGGCACGTCAATCCAGTTGTTGTCAAAAAAGTCTTTGGCGATTTCATACAGTTCCGGCGAAAAGGACTTGTAAGCATCCAAAACAACCGATACCGCGTCGCTCCAGCCATATTCGGCATCGTCGGCAAAAGGCAGCGGCGCATTGCGGTCCCAGTAGGAAATTTTTTCCATTCCCAACCATTTGGCCTTCAGTTTATAAAAACGGTGGGCAATGCTTTTGTAATGTGCACGCACGCTTTCGGCCAGGGTGTCTACCATTTGGTCGGAAACGTTTTCCGACAAATTGCGCGAAGACATCGGAAGTTTGAAACCGCGTTTTTCGTCTTCTATCGCCTTGTCTTTGATCACCATGTTGTAAATGAAGGTGAACAAATCTGCGTTTTCTTCCGCCACGCGGTTGAGCTCCGCACCGGCTTTACGACGCAAAGAGGCGTCTTTATCCAGCAGCAGTTTGGAAATTTCCGCATCATTATAGGTTTTGCCGTCTACCGTATACTGCAGTTTTGAGGAAGTTTCCTCATAGAGGCGCACCCAGGCGGAGGACGAAGTCATCGACTTTTCGAGCAGCACCTCTTCCACCGGTTCGGAAAGCTCATAAGGCTTATAGCGCCGCACCCGTTCAAACCAGGGTTTATAAAAAGCGGCGGCGGGATCTTTGAGCCAGCCGGCAATTTTTTCCGCCGGCAGAGTGTTGATTTCCAGGCTTAAGAAAATCAGCGGTTTGCTGTAATCGGTCAGTTTTTCACTGATGTTCTGATAAAAGGCAACCGCAGCCTGATTTTTCATCTGCGTTACCATATTGAGATAAGCAAAACCGCCTATGCGGCTGCCCAGCAGAGAGTTTTGCTCATAGGCTTTCAGCTCCGCCGCAATGCCGGCGCCGTCCAGTTCGCCCAGACGCCCCTTGCAGCGGGCGGCAAAATCCGCACAGAATCTGCGGTATTTTTCAAGATCTTCCGCAATTTTTTTATCGTCAATGCCGGCATAGAGGTCGCTCAGATCCCACGCCGGGAGTGTTTTGTCATTCATTATCCTTATTCTCCAGTTGCTGGTTGAGTTCTTTCAAATTTTCCATTTCGGCCGCAATGTCCGGCGTATTCCGGTAGTATTCTTCCAAGCTTTCTTCCGGTTCAACGTCGTCAACGGCCGACGGGCGTTTGACATCCGGCACAAACAAATAGTTTGACCAGGGAGCCGGCTGACGGCCGGTGATCCACAGTTTTACGCCCTCGCCGATAACTTTGATGTTGCAAAACGTATTTTTGACAACGCTGCCGAGCACGCACATATTGCGGCGGTCGCAATCATGCAGTTCTTCCGCCATTTTTTCGGTACAGGGGACAAAACCGCGTTTTTGTTCGTCCTGATGCGGCGCCGCCAACACCAGCGCAAACACGCAGAGGAACAAAAACACCACGACCGACACCAAAAGCCCGAACCAATGCGTTTTGATAAATTGCATAAACTTATTTTCCCTGTCTTTTTTGCAGATAACTTTCCAGCAGAGCCAGTTCTTCGCGGGTGTTGGCGCCGGCTACTTCTTCCGCCGGACATTCGACCACGCCGCATTTCAGGCCGTCGGCTCTGGCAATGGCCACGGCATCCGTAAGATAATACTCGTGCGCGGCATTTTCATTGCCGATGCGGCGTAAAATGTCAAACATTTTGCTGCCGTCAAAACACATAACGCCGGAGTTGCAAAGCGTGATGGCCTTTTCTTCGTCGGTTGCGTCTTTGTATTCGACAATTTTCTGCAATTCACCGTCTTTTACCACCAACCGGCCGTAGCGCGCGGTATCTTCGGGACGAAAACCGAGCACGACAATCGCATATCCTTCCCGCCGTTTGGCAACGGCTTTCAAAAAAGTTTCTTTGGTGATAATCGGGTGGTCGCCGAAAACGGTCAGCACATCGCCGTCAAAACCTTTGAGCGCGTCTGCCGCCGCCATAACCGCATCGCCGGTGCCGAGCTGCTGTTTTTGGATCACGCTTTCGTGCGGCGCAACCTCTTTTCGCACCAAATCACCGTCGGGGGCGGTAACAACCACGATTTTGTCGGTATTCATGCTGTCCAGAGTATCCAAAATGTTGCGGATCATCGGCTTGCCGCAAACGGGCATCAGCACCTTCGGCAAATCGGATTTCATACGCGTACCTTTTCCCGCACCCAGCACAACGGCGGCAATTTTTGAACCAGTCATATATTTTTCCTTTCTAATCTTTTTTTAATAACTGCATATTATATTAACAAATATATTTTATTTGTTAACAAAGGTATCTTTTTATGAAAAAACTTTTTTTTGCAGTTTGTTTCATTGCGGCAACCGCGCAATCCGCACGGGCGGCGGTTACCCAGATGCGCGACGAAATCTCGTTTCAGCAGTATCAGGCCGACCAGAACATGAAAGTCAGATCGGTGCCTCAGGATACGAGGATACCTGCCAGTTATGAAGAATTTCGCAATTTTATCCGCGAACGGGCAAAAACGGTTGAAAAAACACCGATGTCGGTAGTGATGTCGGCCTCTACCATGAACACCCAGAATGATGCCGAATTTATCGCCAGCCAGAAACAGTCCAAATCGACGTTTGAAAAAATTTACGAAAGCGCGATGGAGCGCCTGAACCTGCTTGAAAAAGAGCAACCGGGCGACCTGATCAATACGCCGGCTCTCATCCCTCAGGAAATAAAACAGCAGGAAGAAGAAAAAAAGGAATGGCAGGCGCAGGAAAAAAAACAGGAAAGCGGAATTGAGGTTGTCAGCGTTACCCTGCCGACGGGACAGGATATCCTGGTGCCGGCCAAAGAGCATATTCCTTATCTGACCAGCAAGATCGACATTATGCCCAACGGCATTGTCCGCATTGTGGAAACGGTTAATCTGGTTGCCAACGGGAAAAAACTGAAATACGGGCTTTCCAAGGCTTTGCCCAAATATTCAATTTCACGCGACGGGGTCAAAAACGCAACCATCCCCTATTTGAACGGCGTTAAGATCAACGGAACGGAAATTCCCTATCAGCTGAAAGACGCCGGCGACCGCTATCTGATTACTCCGAAAGACAAATTCCAGCTGCCACCGGGAATTTATACCTACGAGTTTGACTATATGCTTGATCGCAAGCTCTGGTATTATGACGACCGCAACGAATTTTACTGGGACGTTACCGGAAGTTTTTGGAATCTGGTGGTATCGCAGGCCATCGCCACCGTCAGGCTGCCGGTTAACGTCAATCCGCTCGGGCAAAGCATGTTTATCGGCTATCTGCCGGATCGGCTGACCGATCGTTATTCGACAATAACCAAACACCGCGGCTCCAACGCACTCGGCTTTACATCCACCATCCCGTTGTTTGCCGGAGAGGGAATGCATATCCTGATTTCCATCCCCAAATCCGGTTTCATAGAGCCCGATTTCAATAAAAAATTTGAATGGTTCGTGGAAGATTACGGCGACATTGTTTTCTCGCTTTTCGGACTGCTGGCGATTGTCATTGCCTATATCATATCCTGGCGTTTCATCAACTCGGACGCCAACCCGGTCAAAGCCAACCTGCAGAAAACTCCGGCCATGCTCCGGATGCTGGTTAAAGGAACTTATGACAAAACATCTTTCTGTTCGTTTCTGCTGGATCTTTTCCGGCGCAATGTGATTGATATGAAAGCAGACGGAGAAACATTGACGCTGATCAAAAAAACAGACAATCTGAGCCGGCTGAACTCATATGAAAAGAAAGCTCTCAGACAGATGATCGGGCGCAAGGAACTGTCGGTTGTCTTTAACCGCAACAATGCGCTGAAACTCAAACGGGCCAGCAAACTGATCGAAAAAGACACGGTCAAAAGGTTGAAGCTGCTGTCGCTTAAGCTTAATTCCGGCTATATCTTTTTCAGCTGTGCCATGTTGCTGTTGTCGGAAGCGGCCATCGCCTGGCTTAATGTCAACACACCCGCAACCATGGGGGTTCTGTTGTCGGCAACCCTGACCGCCGCTTTTTACATCTGGATTTTGCGTTCCCGCTTCAAACGGCGCTGGGTCAATATAGCGGCCAAAATTTTTGCCCTTATCATGATTATTTTGTCGGCATTGATGCTAAGCCTTCATATCCACGCCGTTTCTACTTTGTTTATCCTCGGTATGATCTGGAGTATTTTTACCTATACCGGACTGTTTGCCAGACGCAACGGGCTGATCAAAAACAACATCAAAGAAGCCATTGCGTTCGGTCAACATTTGGCGGAAAATGCGCAGGCCATCATCCTCGGACACGAATTTAAACAGCAACAGGCCAATATCTATGCCCTCGGTGTGGCCGGACAATATCCGAAAACGGAAGAAATTGCAAAGGATTACAGACTTGATCTGATGCCTACGGTCAAAAACCTGTTGTAAAAGTTTTGGCTCTTTTTCCGTATCATCCCGGCAAAACCGCAAAAGTTTCGGTACAAGAAAAGCCCCTTTTCGGGGCTTTTCTTATTTTTCTTTTTTCTCAGGCGCGTTATCATCCGTCCAGGCAAACAGCATTTCTTTCTGAACGATGCTGACAGAGCAAAATGATGCTACCATCAGCAAGAAAAGCAGATTGTAGATAAAGTCGGCAAGCAACGCTGTTACCGCTGAAAACTCGATCAGAGAAACCGCAAAGACGTTAAAATTGATAAGCAAAATCGAATTTAAAAGGAATATCAGGGCAATCGAAAGCAGAAGTTTTAATGTGTTATCCGCCGTTTTGCACCAAAAAACTTTTAAACCGGGGCGCTGTTCGCCGGCCATGACAAACGCCGGTATCGAGAAAAAGCGCAAACCGACCAGAGGCAGCCAGATACCCGACGATACCACCGCAAAATACAGGCTTTCAATCCGCCAGTCGGGGTTGGGGACACGCAAAACCAGCGCATAAATTGAAATGATCGGCAAGCACAAAAAGCCTAACACAATCAGAAGAGAAATGAACATTTTCCAATCGAGAGGAGAAATTGTCAGCGCCTCGCGAATATTGATGTCGCCGCCGCAAACAGCCGACCGATACCAAGCCCGCAAAAATACGGAAATAATCAGCAGGCGGAGCAGGAAAAAGGTGATATACATCGGCATTGATTTGGAACAGCCGAAGTAAGCATCATCGCCCCATTCGGCAAAGCCACAGAAATATCCCTCGCGCATGCAAAGAGCCAAAATGCTGATAAACAGGCTGAAAAGAGCTCCCAGGCACAAAAAGCGCTTAAATCGAAAAAGCAAAACACCGATCGGCAGAAAACACATATCCCAGACCGGAATTTTGACAACCGCCGAACTGTCATCCAAAAATTCGGCATTGCCGATGCTCCTTAATTTTTTGCCAAAGGTTTCGCGAAAGTTTTTCATCATCTTACATTTCCTTTACTGCAGAAACACCGGGAATGGATTTTAAACGGGAAATAATGTTGCCGTCGGCAAACGCGTATCCGCCCGGAAGCGCAATCGTTATATCCCATTCGTCATTATCCGGTTTGATATATATTTTGTTCAGGCCTTTTTTATCCTGCCCGACCACCTCTCTAATCGGGCGAACCGCAGATATGCTGCTGACGTTAATAATAAGTGCGCTCGCCGTGTCGGCAATCGCTTTATCCAAGGTTTCCAGCCGGCTGATCATAACCCGGGGGCTACCCTCCTCCGTTTGGCGCTCAATCGTTACACTGGCCAGAAGCGGCAGGCCGGAAGTGATCATCTCTTCGCTGCGCTGCAGGGTTTCCGAAAACAAAATTCCCTCAAACGCCCCGGAGGCATCCGAAAGTTCCAAAAAGGCAAAGCGGTTGCCCTTCTGCGAAATCTTTTTCTTAAAGCTGTTGACGCAGCCGGCAAGTTTGGCATGAATGACGTCGCCGACCTGAATGTTGCGGAACACTTCACTGCAGTTTTTGACGCCCAGCTTTTCCATGCCGCTGCGATAACTGTCAAGCGGATGGGCGGAGAGGAAAAAGCCGATTGCTTCTGCCTCCAGTTTCAGTTTTTCAAGTTCGACCCAATCGGGCGTGTCTTTCAGTTTGATTTCCGCCTGCATCTCCTCGGTGCCGAAAAGCGAAGTCTGGCTGCTGGTCTTCAGCTCGGAAGAAGAGCTGATGTGCTGGATGATATTGTCGATATTGGCAAACAACCGTCCGCGGTTCTTGTCCAGACAGTCGAAAGCGCCCGATTTGATCAGTTGCTCCAACTGTTTGCGGTTAGTTTGTTTGATGTCTATCCGGTGCACAAAATCGGAGATGCTCTTAAACGGACCGCGAGCTTCGCGCTCGGCTACCAGTGCTTTCATATTGGCATCGCCGACGCCTTTGACGGCCGCCAGGGCATAACGTATTTTGCCGTCTTCGACCGTAAAGTCGGCGCCCGAACGGTTGACATCAGGCGGCAGAACGACAATCCCCATTTTGCGGCATTCATCTTTGAAAAACTGCAGCTTGTCGGTATTGGTGATATCAAGGCTCATGGTGGCGCTCATAAACTCAACCGGATAGTGAGCCTTGAGGTACGCCGTCTGATAGGAAATCAGCGAATAGGCCGCCGCGTGCGACTTGTTGAAGCCGTAAGAGGCAAACTTTTCCATCTGGTCGAAAATGCTGGTGGCCGTATCGCGTTCAATGCCGCGTTCGACCGCGCCTTCAACGAAAATGCTGCGGTGCTTGACCATTTCTTCCTTGATTTTTTTACCCATCGCCTTACGCAGCTTGTCCGCACCGCCCAGCGTGTAGCCGGCCAGTTCCTGGGCAATTTTCATAACCTGTTCCTGGTAGATCATGATGCCGTAAGTGCCTTTTAATATCGGCTCCAGTTTGGGATGCAGATAGGTAATTTCTTCTTCGCCGTGCTTACGTTTGATGTAGCTCGGAATGTTGTCCATCGGCCCCGGACGATAGAGCGACACAATCGCGATCAGATCCTCGAAACGGTCCGGCTTAATCTGGCGGTGAACATCTTTCATGCCGGCCGATTCAAACTGGAACACGCCGGCGGTATCGCCACGTTGCAGCAACGCATAGGTATCTTTATCGTCAAGCGGCACCGTGCTCATATCCAGCTCAACACCGTGGTCGGCCTTAACCAGGTCGACCGCCTTTTTGATGGTGGTCAGGGTTTTTAAGCCCAAAAAGTCGAACTTAATCAAGCCGGTCGACTCGATATATTTCATGTCGTACTGGGTTACCGGCATATCCGCCTTGGCATCTTTATAAAGCGGCACCAGCTGTTCAAGCGGGCGGTCGCCGATCACGACACCGGCCGCGTGCATACCCGGGTTGCGGTACAGACCTTCCAGTTTCATCGCAATGTCAAACAACTTATTGATCTGCGGATCGTTTTGGCGCATTTCCTCCAGTTCGGGCACCTGCTCCAGAGCCTCTTGCAGACTCGGCTGTTTGCCCTGCACCGGCGGCGGAATCATTTTGCTGATGCGGTCGGCCTGGGAATAAGGCATTTGCAGCACTCGCGCCACATCGCGGATAACGGCCTTTGACTGCAGTTTGCCGTAAGTGATAATCTGCGCCACATGGTCAAAGCCGTATTTGTTTTGCACATATTCAATGGTTTTGTAACGGTTTTCCTGGCAAAAGTCGACGTCAAAGTCGGGCATGTTGATACGTTCCGGGTTTAAGAAACGCTCAAACAGCAAATCCAGCTTTAAGGGATCAAGTTCGGTAACCTGTATCGACCATGCCACCATTGAACCGGCACCGGAACCACGTCCCGGCCCGACCGGCACGCCGTGCGTTTTTGACCAGCGGATAAAGTCCGAAACGATGAGAAAATAGCCGGCGAAACCCATTTTTTCAATTACGCTCAGTTCATATTCCAGCCGGGCATAGTAGCGCTCGTCGATATCCTTTTTTTCCGCCTCGGTCATACCCTCGAAATAAACCTGGGTTTCAAGCTTGTGCGCCAGCCCTTTGTAGGCTTCCTCGCGCAGAAATTCGTTTTGGGTTTTGCCATCCGGACATTCAAAAATCGGCAACAGCGGGGCAACATATTCCAAAACATAGTTGCAGCGTTTGGCAATATTGACGGTGTTGGCTATTGCTTCCGGCAAATCGGCAAACAAAGCCGTCATTTCGGCCGGACTTTTCAGGCGCTGGTTGGGGGAATATCTTTCCCGGTTTTCGTTGGCCACATATTCGCCTTTGGCAATGCATACCAGCGCGTCGTGCGCCTCGTACATATCGGTATCAAAGAAAAAGGCTTCGTTGGTGGCTACCAGCGGAATATCGTGCTTATATGCCAGGTCGATAAAGGCATTTTCGGTTTTAGCTTCTTTTTCCAGCCCGATACGCGAAATTTCCATATAGAGCCGATCACCGAAAATTTCTTTTAAGGCGAGCAGAAACTCTTCCGCCTCCGGTGCCCGGTTTTCAAGCAGCAGGCGGCCGACGGTGCCGTCTATGCCGGCGGTCAGAACAATCAGCCCGGCGCCGTTTTCTTTCAGATCGGAAAGCCTGATCTGCGGTTTTTCGGCAAAGCCTTTTTCGCCGAGGTAGGCAATTTTCATCAGTTTGCAGATGTTGGCGTAGCCCTCGGCATTTTTGACCAGCAGTATGATTTTATCCGGCTCAACCAAACGCCCTTTGGATTTCAGCATATCGTCGGCATCGCTGTTGCGGATATACATCTGAGTACCCAAAATCGGCTTGATGCCATTTTTGGGGGCGTAATCGGAAAAGGCTTTGGCGCCGAACATATTGGCGGTGTCGGTAACCGCAATGGCAGGATATCCCATTTCCGCAGCACGGCTCATCAGGGCGGGAATTTTCATCGCCCCTTCCAGCAGGGAATAAGCAGAATGCACCCGGAGATGAATAAACTGCGGCTCCATTTTTTCCTCTTAAAAAAATTTTTACGGCCTTACGGCAACACCGTCAACGCAGCGTTCGGGATGATTGGCGCAAATTTCCCGATCGCTGTTCATATCATGCAGGCGGTTGCGCTGAGGCGTAAATTCGCCGGCAACACAGCCGCACAGAGCCAAAAGGGTTATCATTAAAACTATTTTTTTCATACTTTAAATTCCTTACAGGTTCAGATCGTGTTTCAAAACAAAAAATACAATCAATATCATAAAGATCCTGGCCAAGTGGCGGAACCACAGACTGCGGTTGTATTCGGCAGAACTCCGCCAGGTGCCGATCACCATTGACCCGGAATAAAACAGCAGGAAACAAAGAGAACTGAAATATAATATGGTCAGGATAACGGTCGACGTTTCCAAACCATATTTCCGGGTTGTGTAATAACCTAGGATTGTCAGTCCGCGCAGTTTATGAAACAGCATGGCGCCCAATATCTTAACCACCAGATGAACGGTCAACATACCGAGCACGCCGAATTTCCAGAAAGTATCTTTCAGGCTCAGCTCGCCGTCTATCAATTTTTTGAACATAGACTTTTTATCCCTTGTTTGTCCGATGCCATTTATAATGAGCCAAAGCCGGCATTTGTGCAAGCGGTTTTTAACAGTTTTGCAAGCCATTAAAAATGGCGGACAATCCGTTTGTAGGGTTTAACCCCCAATTCCTGTCTGACGGCGGCGATTTTCTGCGACAAAGGCGACCACTCGGCATATTTTTCAACAAAAGCGGCAGCGTCATCTTTTGACTTTGAAAGCTGGACGCGGATTGTTTCCTCAAGCAGGCGGTTCAGCACATTTCCCACATTGTCCAGATCTATCGTTATTTTGCCGTCTTCGGTTTCCCGGATAATACCGTTTGCGCGGAGATAATTGAACTGAATCAGCTCGCCCATGCGGTGCGGCAGCATCAGGTGCGGGCGGGCGGTCAGAAACATCCGGCCGCAGATATAGCTGACATAAATTTTTTTCAGCGTTTCCCCGTCAATGACGCCGGCTTTGACATATTCGGGCATAAAGGCCAGCGAAACGGTGTCCGCTTTGTGCTCCTCGATAATATGTTTATAGGCGCCGAGCGCATTCTGATACGAACTGTCGGGGCCGAGCGAATGTCCGTTTTCGTGTCCGATGACAAACAAATGGTCGGCCTCGCTGTCAAAATAGCGGTGAAGAGCCGGATCGACCAGACGTTCCAGCAATTTGCGCTCTTTTTCCTTGTCTACACTCATGCGCACCTGGCGGTGATAGACATTGCGTCTTCCGCCGCCGGTTTTGACCGAAAGCTTGTCGTTGTTGGGCAGGTTTTGCGCGGTGGTAATGCCGCCGCGGCATTGGGCATAATCTCCTTCCAGATCGGCCAGGTCGACATCGACCATCGTCTGTTTCAGCTCTTCTCCGTCTAAAATATGCTGATGATAGGTATCGGCAAAAGGCATTTTCAAAGCCAGTTCGGGCAGATGTTTCTTAAATTGCAGAATCAACTCCGTGCCTTTTTGGTTGACGATGCCGACACGGGCGCCGAGAGTGTCTTTGGAAACAGCTTCGATGCCGTTTTCCTCAAGCAGGCGCTTTAGTTCTTCGTTATCATAAACGGTCGGCGTAATCTCGTCGTCATAATTTTCACGGCTTAAGGTAAATTCGAGCGGAGAATCCTGCAACACAGCCCAGTGCCTGTCGGCCAGCATATCCATTTCCGGATTGTTTTGCAGCAGGGCCTGCGCCTGCCAGCCGAGGTAATCCTTAAAAGCCTCGTCATCGGCATAGTGGGCAGCCACTTCCAGCTCGTTGGCGGCAAGCGAAAACTCTTTCGCAAAATATTCCGTATAGTCCACGGCCATCAGTTCGTCGCCCCGGCGGCGCACCATCGTACGGGCGCTTAAAATGCTTGCGACTTCTTTGTTTTTGCCGGTTTTAAGCATGGTCAGCAGAATCTTTCGGAATTCTTCCGCCGACATATCCGCCGGATAAAAATTGTGCCCCGGCAAAAGATGTATGCCCTCAAAAATTTCCACCGGCTCTTTGTCAATGCCGTTAAAACCGGCAACGCCGTTTAAGGAATTGAACAAAGCCAGCGCCAAAGCCGCATGGTCGTCGGCCGCGGCGGCTTCTTCAAGCGCTTTTTTCTGCACGCGGTTTAAGGGGTGATCCTGTTCCAGTGAGACGTCATTGATTATTTTGGCGGCCGCAACCAGGTGTCGGAGCGCTTTTTGGTTGCCTTCGCTTAAATTCCGAAAGCCCTCAAAATCCGGAGAAATCAACTCAATATCCAGCGTTTCCCGCTCAACTTTGCGGCGCAGTTCTTCTTGGTTATATTTGATCTCGTATCCATTAATTTTCATTTTCTTTTATCTCCACGGTTCTGAAACGATAAACCCTGATGCCGTTTGACCAGTAGCTCGGACTCATGCCGGCTTTGAGCTTCAGGTTATTTAAAAATTCTTTTTTATCCGGCAGCTGCTCCCATACCGCGGGCAAAAACAGCCCCTGCCGCCGGCCGTCGCGGATGACCAGTCCGTCGGCGCCGGCCTTTATCCGGTTCAACAAATCTTCTTCATTGCGGTAATCCACCGCTTCAAAATCCGTCAGCAGGGAAACCGAGATTTTTATCTGCGTCAGCTCGCCGGCTTCAACCGCGGAAAAACGACCGTCTTCCAGAGCCGCGGCATAAGCATTGACGGCAACATCATCGGCTGTGGCACGGCGGGGATAGAGTGAGCCGATACAGCCGCGCAAATCGCCTTTTTTCTCCAAAGTAACGAAAGACGCTCCTTTGTCAAACAGGGCATCGGGATAATCGTCGCGGGCGGGAGCATAAACACGGCCGTGCAAAACAGCTTCTTCCAGACCGACACGGGCTATTTTCAGCAGATCCTGTCCGTAGGCTGCCGCATAATCGGCCAACGCCGCCGTTTGGCGTTCAAGCGTTCCTCCCTCCTCAAAAGACCAGGCGCCGTAACCGACCACGCTGTCTTTTGCACCCGAGGTGTCGCCGGAATTGATAAGCGCCAGGGTTTCGGGCCGCAGGTTCATATCTTGAGCCAAAAGCAACGCCGTATTAATGCCGCCGGCGCCGCAAGAATGATGATAGTCTATATCGGCATTGCCGCTGTTGATCCGGGCGTTCGTTTCACTGTCCAGCGCTTTTGCCTCGTCATAGGGATAGTAGTGCGAGAGATCGGCAGAAACGACCAATAGCGTTCCTTCCTCCCGCAAAAGAGGCGTCAGAGCCTCCGCCATCATTTGCGCATCGGCGCGGCCGTACACAACCGGTACGATTTTAAAATTTTTTAATACTTTTTGCAAAAAGGGCAGTTGCACTTCCAGCGAATGTTCGTCCTTATGAGCCGCGTTGTTTACGGCAAAGCCCGGTTTTGCCGCCAGTGCCTTTACTTTTTCCCGATCAACCGGCACCCGTCCGAGCGGCGTGGAAAAGTAATTGACCGATGCCAGTGCCGCCCCGTCAACCGGAACCCGGTGCGACGGTCCCAGCAAAATCACTGTTTTGACTTCTTCGGCAAAATCCGTCAGCGGACGATAGGCTCGCGCCGCGGCCGGCGCCGAATAGCGGTAACCGGCATGGGGGACGATCAAAATTTTCGGCAGGCTGGCATAGGAACCGCCCCCGGCCTGCAGATAATGACTGACTTCACTATCCAGATTTTGCGGTTCGGCAGCATAAAACAGCCCCGCCACCGCCGGATTGCGATATTGTTCCATAGGATCGGCCTCCTCCGTATATCGGGTTATCAGTTCGTTGTTGGCAGAGATTTTATTGCGGAAATAAAAATAATTGAGCGCCGCCAACAACAAAATTGCCGCCACCAGCAATCCCCGCTGCAAATAACGCGGTTCTTCGTTGTCTGATTTTTGCTTCATGCCGTCCTTCCTTTCGGAGTTACCCGGTTATTGCCCGGTAGAATTGTTGAAAATCGTCAAAATACATCACCCGCGAATCGTTTTCCTGCGGACATCTTCCCGCAATCCGCACCGGCAGCGCGCCAACAGCCTCGGCCGTCATGCTGTCCAATACGCTGTCGCCGACAATCCAGACCGTTTGCGGCGATATTTCTTCTGCGGCAACCAGGCCGTCGAGCGCCGCCAGGGCATGGGCGGCATCCGGCTTGTCGTGCGCGGCCTCGTGTCCGCAGACAATGCGGTCAAAAAGAGCGGGATCAAACAACAACGGCAGTTCAAAATCCAACAACCGGCGGTCTTTGTTGGTCATAACGGATATTTTGATTTTGCGGGCACGGAGAAAATCCAGAGTTTCGCGCACACCGGGGAAAGTTTTTATCATCCGCGCGACATTGGCTTTATAAAGATCAAAATATTCCGCATAGGCAGCAGCCGCCCGGTCGCCGAAAACGAGGGGAAAATTGTCCATAAAGGACAGATATTTATTTTGCAGCGGGCGCGTGCTTTCCCAGTCGGGCAGACCATATTCCGCCATAATCCGGTTAACCGCCCACAGACGTGGGGTGCGGGTTTCCGCCAAAGTTCCGTCCCAGTCAAAAACTACGGCTTTAAGACAGCCGGTATCAAACTTATCCATCTTGTTTTGTTCTCCGTTTACGGTTAGAAAATAAAACAATTTTAAAAAAATACAAGAGAAACAAGCGGGCCGTGGGATTTGTAAACAACTTTCGGAAACACGCCTTGCATAAGGCGGCATACCGCTTTATACTGGTCGGCATATTTATTTGCAACAGGGAGCCTGCCGACATGAACAACCGTTTTATTCCCACCCGCACATATCCGGATTATCCGGGCAGCACCGGATACGGCCGGCGGGCAGAGCGCATTTTTGATATTCTGTTTGCCGCCGGATGGTGGTATTTTCTGACCGAGTTGGGACATATCCTGATTGTTGCCGTCAGGGACGGCTGTTATTGCGACTTTTCGCAGCCGGAAATCCCTTGCTCCGGCATTTATATGCTGCTTTTTGAAATTGCCGTCGTGGCCGCGGTTTCCCTGCCCCTGTTCTTCTATTTCTGCCGCGGTATGTTTGTCGAAAAAGTGGGGCCGGGCAAAAAGGCCGTCATCTTACTCATTTCTGCGGCGCTGGCTTTGTTTCTGCCTTATCTGATGCAGTTTCTGGAAGCCGTTTTTGCGACATTGATGCCCGATATTGCCGCTATTGAGTTTGCCCCTTGGGCCGATGCCGACATCATGCGCTTTGTCCGTATGAAATACTAAATTTGAGGTAGCAACGCAAAGTTATCCACAACCGGCAGGAGATATCGTTGCATTTTCCGAAAATTTGTGATATATATTTTCCCAGAATGCGGTTGTATGGCCGCATCATAACGGGCGGAGGTATCTGCCTGTTTTTTATATCCGCTGTTCTTTGTTTATAAAGACAGCGGATTTTTTGTGCCGGCATAAGGGGGCTCTCCCCTTTGTGCCGGTTTTGTTCAACCGCTGCCGTGATTCTGTCCGGCGGCTTTTTTATTGTAAGGAAAACAATACGAGTAACTATGAAAACGACAATGATCTGGCAACCTCGCTGCTCGGTATATCCGGCCTGAAGCTGAATATGTCCCCGCTGCCGAGAAAAAATATGACAACAAGGGAAATTCTTGAGTACAGACTCGCCAACTACAATGACGATATGGAGCTAAAAACACCCTACCGCGATAATTCTTACGTGGATTTTGATGGAGAAAATTTACGTTGGATTCAAAATAATCAAATAAAAGAAATCATGGATGCTCAATCTGGACAGGATGACTATCAATGAGCAGAATATCAAAATGTTCCCAACAAAGGCCCGCTCCCCGAGGGAAAATATTATATCCGCCAAAATAACAGACAAAACTTTTCTGATCAAAATTTAATTCAAATCTTAGGTGGCCTGATTGGAAAAGGCCCATGGCCAGGGAGCCTACCTGCTTGGGGAACCCACCGCGTGTGGCTTGAACCTGATAAGAATACTGAAACATACGGTAGGTCTGGTTTTACTATTCACGGTGGTTCAAGTAAGGGGGCTGCGGGTTGTATAGATATACCGTGGCAAACAAAAAAGTTAAATGATTTGCTTGACCAATATGGTAAGGACATTGAGCTTAATGTACATTACCCCAAAAAGTGTTGGTAGTCTTTTAAATTAAATTCTTATAAAAATTGTTGAACTGCGGCAATAATTATTATATATTCAATTATTCTTGGAAAACTTCAAAACGGGAAAAATATGAACACAAGTTATTCTTTCTGTTTGCAAAAGGCTGTTCGGACAACGGCAGCGGTAGCACTCTGTCTCTTCTTTATCGCCGGGTGGGGATTGTTTTTTGCCTGGTTCTGTCAGATATGCGGCGAAGTTGTCGGCGGCCATTTTGCCGACGGCGAACAATATCACGGCAATTTTTACGTTAAGGCCTTTTTCCGCCTGGCATACGGACTGGCCTTAATTTGGATATTTGTCAATCTGGCGGAAATATTCTTTGCCCGGGGCGGCGGATTAAAGAAAAAGACCGCGGCGGCCGGATATTCCGTATTGGCCGCATTTTTCGTGCTGGCTGCCGAATTAAGCCTTTTGTTCTGGCAGGAACGGTTTGCTCCGGTTTCATATCATCCCTATGCTTTCTGGCATCCGCAGGCGGCGGTTATGAATGCCGATCCCTGTCAGTCGGCACGAAAAAACTATCACGACTGCGGTTTTGCCGGGGCTTTATCTTTGCAAGAGGCCGATATAAATGAAAAATAAATTCCACTTTTCCGTATCCGGCGTTCTGCTTACGCTGGTTTTTGTTTACGGCTGGGCGACCATTTTGGCTGCCAGTTGGTTGGCGCTTAAAAACACCATCATTCCCGGCTTTTTTTCGCCGATGCCGTTTTATCCGGCAAATATTTACATTTACGCCGCAACCAACCTGCTGACCGATGCGGCCGGCCTGTTTCTGCTGTTTTATCTTTCCCGCCGATTTACGAAGGCAGACGCGGCGGAAAAAACGAAAATAATCGGCCTGACTGCGCTTTTCGGCTGTTTTCTGGCCATCGTATCCGTTCCCCATTACCGCCTGCCGGAAGAAATGAACCGGCCGGCCGCTTTCTGGAGCAATACTGACGAAAGCACCCTTCCCGGCTGGGAAGACACCGCCCGCTGCCGGCAATACTGGCGGGAAAAAATTGCCATCGGGGCAAAGAGCCATTTTTAATAACGGGTAAAATAATAAGTTTTTTTAACTTTTAATGCAGTTTGCATAACTGCGTTAAAAACGGGCGG
>CALXPZ010000050.1 GCA_944390375.1 uncultured Alphaproteobacteria bacterium
AAATTTAAGATGTCCTGTTTCATAATCTTTAATCCTTATAACTTATGCATTATCAGCTGAAGTCTCTTCAGCTTTAACTGCAACAGGTTCATCAACTTTTTTCAGACCGGCGGGCATCGGCAGCTCCACATTGCTGCTTTTCTTGACGGCATCGGTAATCCGTACCCAGGCATTTTCACATCCCGGCACGCCGCCTTTAACCATAATCAGACCTTTTGCGGCATCAACGGCAACCACTTTCAGGTTCTGAACGGTTACGCGTTCACCGCCCATATGGCCGGCCATCTTTTTACCTTTGAATACTTTACCCGGATCCTGTCTTTGTCCCGTAGAACCGTGCGAACGGTGAGAAATCGACACACCGTGGCTGGCTTCCAAACCGGCAAAGTTATGACGTTTCATAACGCCGGCAAAACCTTTACCGATAGAGGTTGCACATACGTCAACATACTGACCGGGAACAAAATGTTCTACGGACAATTCTGCGCCGACATTAAGCAGGCAGTCTTCAGATACCCTGAACTCACCGAGCTTCTTTTTCGGCTCTACATTCGCCTTGGCAAAATGCCCCTTCATGGCTTTTGATACATTTTTTGCCTTAACAGCGCCGGTACCGAGCTGAACGGCGGTATAACCGTCGCGTTCCTTAGTTCTGACGTCAACAACCTGAAGGTTGTCTACCGACAAAACCGTAACCGGTACATGAGCCCCGTTAGCCTCAAAAATGCGGGACATTCCCAGCTTTTTTGCGATTAAACCAGTACGCATTATTTTATTTTCCTTTTCAATAGGTTGACCTCCCTTGTTTCATGAAAGCCAACATTGCTTATTTGTTACGGGTAATTATTTTCGCTAAAAAACAATTACAGTTTAATTTCAACATTAACACCGGCAGCCAGATCAAGCTTCATCAGCGCGTCAACGGTTTGCGGTGTCGGATCAACGATGTCGAGAAGTCTTTTATGGGTTCTGATCTCAAACTGTTCACGCGATTTTTTATCAACGTGCGGAGAACGGTTTACCGTAAATTTCTCAATTCTCGTCGGCAGAGGGATCGGTCCTCTGACATTAGCCCCTGTTCTTTTGGCCGTATGAACGATTTCTTTGGTCGACAGATCGAGCAAACGGTGATCAAAAGCCTTAAGGCGAATTCTTATATTTTGTGTATCCATCATTTTAAATACTTTTCCTATAACTAGATGGCAACGATTCGGTTGATGCCAAACTTGCCATCTAAAAATTTAACCTTATGCAGTTCCTTGATTTTCAAGGGCTGCGGGATATTTCATATGACAACCGGCAGGCAGATTCCCACCCTTAGTGCCGGTTAACGTGAGCGTTTTGTAACATAAGAGCTCCAATATTGCAAGTAAAAAATTACTTTTTTTTCAAATTTTTGCAAACCGTGAATCGCTTGCTCAGACTCTTGTTGAGTCAAATTAAGGCATTAACTTTTGACATAAAAATACGACAAAAAAGAAGTTCTTTTTCTTCCGATTCCACACATACAAAAAAGGAGCCGAAGCTCCTTTTTCATATTGTAATATAGCCAAAATCAATACCAGCGATAGCTGAAACCGAGCCCCGCGGCAATATCGTCATAATCGCTGCCGGTCGTATAGTTGACATAGCCGTAAAGGCTCATTTTACCGTCAACGGCATAGCGTCCGCCGAGCTCAATTCGTCCCAGTGTCTGATCGTCCAGAGTATCGACCGTACCGAGATGGGTAATCTTGACTTCGTTGCCGAAATTGATGGTCTGCACGATACTCGGTTTAACATAAACCTTGCTGTATCCATAAACATGATCGTATGTTTTTTCCAGCTTAACCCCGAACTCGCCTTCTATCTGGTGCAAAGTCGAATATTCGGCGCTTTTTCCGTATTTATCTTCCATATCGTCATAATCGATGCCGGTATAAAAGATACCCAAGCTTGGTTCTAACGTCCAGTTATAACCGGAAATGAAGGCATACCCCATTTCAATGCCGGCGCCGTACTGGGTGCCGTCCGCATCGGTTCTGACGCCGTCATCGGTTTCGATCTCGGCATGCTGGGTACCGGCATAAGCCGTAGCAAACGTCCAGAAATTATTGTAATCATAACGATAATACAAACCGAGCAAATAGCTGGAGATTTCTATTTCGCTGCCCATATTTGCCTTGAAGTAGCCGTCTTCTCCGACATCATATGTACCGTAACGATACGACCCGAACACACCGATTTTGTTGGAAGCGTCGCTTTGCAAATCCAGTCCCATATCAAACCCGGCAATCGAGGCATCCCATTCCTGCGGAGCGGAAACTTTTACATACCGGTAAACAGGATTGGCCCACAGATTGGAAACCGCCTTTGTCTTATAATGGTCTTCATAAAGAACATTATAGCGTTTCAGCATAAACTTGTTGGCACTGACCGAATTGCGGACACTGGTAACGACCCCTCTGTTCTGTTCGGCCGCCGCGCTGTGCAAAGCCAGAAACGATGCAATTTCCGGCGCCATCGGACGAAAATACGGGTTTGATTCGTCTGTCATTGACAAATACCAGCCGGCAGAAGTTAATTCGCCGCTTCCCCCCTCGCTGCTGCTGCTGCCTTCGCCGGTCGATACATCACTCGAACTGCCGCCGCTATCTTCGCCGCTGCCGCCCTCTGTACTGCCATCTTCTCCGTCCGTTCCTTCAGAATCAGATGACGGCGCCTGATAGGTGATTTTCCACATATACGGACTGCCGTATACACGATAGATAACAAAGTCGGCCGCCGTCTCCGTATCATCACTGTCGGCGGAAACAAACAAAATCGACTGATCGGAGGAAATGACCGTCTCCGAAAGCGCCTGCACGATAACATTGGTTGTTCCGACCACATCGCCGTTAATCGTAATCATACTGGCGGTAAGTTCATCGGGATTTACCGTAACCGTTAAGGTCGGATTTCCTTGTGCCGTATAGCTGTTAACCGTCAGGTTTCCGTTTATACCCAGCTGTAAAAAGGATGAATCCAAAACAAAAGCATTAACCCCGCTGACATCATTGTTAAACACGACCGTTCCGGTTCCGCCGATATTCAAATCAAAATCGTCGCCGGCAGAACTGATGGCATCGTCAAAAGTAATCGTCCCGTCATCTGCCGTCAGGCTCAAGGTACCGCCGTCCATGGATATGGCATTGCTACTGTATTCAAAAGTGGTTTCCTGCTCGGCGTCTTCCTCGCCTTCACCGCTTTCGCTGTCGCCGGATTCTCCGGAATCCTCCTCTACCATGGGAGTGGCAATCTGGTTACCGGTAAAGACGACATTTTGTCCGTTGGCGACGATATTAAGATCGCCGTTGGAGTAGATTGCACCGCCGACGGAGGAATAACCGCTGTCTTCATCTTCGCTGGTAATCGGAACTGACGTATCATAAAAAACCGTATTATTATAAAAACTCGTATTAGTCAGCGTCAGAGCATTGCCGCCCGTGTTGGCGATTGCCCCGCCGGAAGCATTGCCGTCAATTGCCGTTACGGTGTTATTTCTGAAGACGGAATCCGAAATTTCGCCGATTGTACCGCTGTTAAGAATAGCGCCGCCCTGAGAGTCACCGTTTCCCTCAAAGACATTATTTTCAAAAACGCTCCCGGATATATGCCCGATGGTTCCGCTGTTGACCAGAGCCTGTGCGAAATCCGTCAATGACAGGTTTTCAAAATTAACGGTTGCTCCCTCTCCGATGTTAAAACCCGAATTACCTGCCGATCCGCTGAGGGTGTGTGAACCGCCGGCAATGGTAAAATCTCCTGCTGAAATTGGCGACAGACCGCCCGTCAGCACAATATCGGAAGTAAGCGTTACATCATTTCCTGCCTGAAGAGCGTTTTCCAGCTCACTTTCCGTTGCCACATCAACAGCCTGAGCCGTTTCGGCAAAACAACACAGTGCAACTGCGGAAACCCCGGCCTGCAGCAAAGAATAAAATTTACCCATACACAATTCCCCTCTTAAAGCTAAATAATGATCGATTCTAACATCATTTAAAAAAAAAGCCACAGAAAAAGCATTTTTTTTTTTTTTTTACCCAAAAAGTAAAAAAAGCCTGAAAACAGGCTTTTTTTATATAACTTTCAAAAAACTCGACACATTGAACCTATACGTTAAACAGGAAGTTCAGTAAATCGCCGTCCTGCACGACATAGTCCTTTCCTTCCGAACGCATTTTACCGGCTTCCTTGCAGGCTTGCTCACCGCCGTATTTTACGAAATCGTCATAAGAAATGGTTTCTGCGCGAATAAAGCCGCGTTCAAAATCAGAATGGATAATCCCGGCGCATTGCGGCACTTTTGATCCTTTAACAAAAGTCCAGGCGCGCACTTCTTTCGGCCCGGCCGTAAAATAAGTTTCCAATCCGAGCAATTTATACCCCTCTCGGATAATCTTGGCCAACCCTGTTTCTTCCAGTCCGAGAGCGGACAAAAATTCTTTTTTCTCCTCCTCGGATTCCAGTTGCGCCACTTCTGACTCGATTTCTGCCGAAATAATCACCGCCCGTGCATTTTCGGCTTTGGCCTTTTCCATAACCCGTCGGGAAAACTCGTTACCCTCTGCGGCGGACTCTTCATCAACATTGCACACATAAAGAACCGGTTTGGAAGTCAGCAGCTGCAACATCTTATATTCTTTAAACGCCTCTTTGTCGCTCACATCGGGCGCCGCCGTCCGTGCCGGTTTTCCTGCTTTAAGAGCGGCAATGATCGGTTCTGCCACCGCCAGCCGGATTTTGGCCTCTTTGTCGCCGCCGCGGGCTTTTTTAACAGTCTGATCCATACGTTTTTCCAACGACTCAAGATCGGCGATCATCAACTCCGTCTCAACAATCTCGGCATCGCGGATCGGATCAACCGAGCCCTCGACATGGGTAATATTGTCGTTTTCAAAACAGCGCAGCACATGAATAATGGCGTCAACCTCACGGATATTGGCCAAAAACTGATTGCCGAGCCCTTCGCCTTTTGAGGCGCCTTTGACCAACCCGGCAATATCGACAAATTCGAGTTGTGTCGGCACTACGTTTTTCGGCTGTACCATTTCCACCAATTTATCAAGCCTTTTATCCGGCACAGCCACCCGCCCGGTGTTTGGCTCAATCGTGCAAAACGGAAAATTTGCCGCCTGTGCCGCAATCGTCTGCGTCAAAGCATTAAACAACGTCGATTTACCGACATTCGGCAGTCCGACAATTCCGCAGTTAAATCCCATCAGCCACACTCCTTTTTATGTTCTTATCAAAATTTTCTTGCTTTCCTTTCCGTCAGAAAGGCCGCTCGTTTTGGCGTATTTTCATTTTTCCGTCGAAGAGACCTTGCCGAACATCATTCCCAAAAGATTGGAATATGCGTCTGTTCCTTTTTCCAACAGCACCGGCAGAGTTTCCGCAATCGTATTGATTGCCGCCGCAATCAGTTTTTCATCCGTTTTAGAAAAGCCGCCCAGCACATAGTTCACCACCTCACCGCCGGTTCCCTGCGGATGCCCGACCCCGATCCGGATCCGATGATACGCGGGAGTTATCGCCGCATCAATGGACTTCAGCCCGTTATGTCCGCCGGCACCGCCGCCGGTTTTGGTTTTCAGCCGGCCGCAGGGCAGATCCATGTCATCATGGATAACCACAATCTCCGACGGCAGTATTTTATAAAAAGCCGCCGCCTTAACTACCGAATTTCCGGATAAATTCATATATGTCTGGGGTTTTAAAAGATAGGCCTTTTCACCGCCGATTCGCCCCTCGGCAATCAAACCGTCAAATTTATTCCGGAAAGGGGAGAACGAAAATTTTTCGGCAATGGCATCAACCGCCATAAACCCGGCATTATGACGGGTTTTGGCGTATTCCGCCCCCGGATTTCCCAAACCGACAATCAAAAACATAGCCCTCTCCGCATAAAAAAAGCCTGTTTTACAGAACCGCTTTGTCAAAAACAAAAGCAGCCGAAAACAGGCTTTTATCCAAGCTTATTTTCTTAAAAAGTCAACATGGATCGGACGGTCACTGACCGGATGGAATTGTACATCCTGGCAGCTGACCTTATATTTTTTGCCGTCGACGACAACTTCGATATCGGCGTCATAAAAACCAACCATATCCAGGGCTTTTTCCAATTCAACCGGATGCAGGCTGATCATAACCGGCTCCTGTTTACCACCATAGATAACGGCGGGTACGCGGCCCTCGCGACGACATGCCCGAGCTGCCCCCTTACCTGCTTTTTCGCGCTTTTCAGCATTAAAAGTAATATCTGCCATATTAAAAAATCCTTATAATGAAATTGACTTTAACACCGGCCGGCCTCCAGGGGTGCCTGCCGATTGACTGTGTTCATACAACTTTATTTCTGTTTTTTCAAGTATTTTTTAAATGGCGTTTTCCGGTTTTTCATCATAAACTTAAAATAAAGGCAAATAAAAAAGCAAACCTTGACGGTTTGCTTTTTTATTAAACCGATGACCGGCTCCTGTCTTATGCCTCGGCTGTTCCGTTGATAATGACTTCCCGTATCTTAACCGGGTCGGTCATTTCCACCCGGAGTTTTCCGTCGCCGCAAGGACTACCGCCGACATCATCTTTTTCCGCCAGCGCAAAAAAGACGGAACTGTTGCCGCCGGGAACCGCGCAGGAAACAAGCACTTTGTCTTTTCCCTCAAACAAAACGGAAGCTTCCCAAAAGCCGTCCTGTTTACACACAACGTGCCGGCATATAAACGAACCGATCAGATAATCCAACCCGGCCGCCGTTTTTTTGACTCTTTCCGCCGAAAACGGCTTTTCAAAAAATTGCAGGCGCCCGCTCACCTTAACCAGCTCGCCGCCGACAAGTAAACCGACAAAAAAATTGTCATCTGCCTCATACAACTCTTCCAGCCGAAGCCTGTCTTCCTGAACATAAACATCAGGCGAAGAGCAAATCAGCATTGAACCGGCGCCGATTGCGATAAAAAACAGCAAAACCAGCGCCGAAACAATCATAACGAATGTTTCCATAAAATGTAGATTAAGCAATTAATAAAACAGAATAATTTTAAGATCGAATTTAATCCGTTCCAATAAAAAACAACCCCTGAAAAGGTTGCTCTTTATTTTAGACTCAGGCCACGTCCCAGGCGCATATTTTATCATAATCTCCGCTGGCGGCATAAACGACATCACCTGCCAGATACCCTTCCGGCAAATGATATAAAAAGCCATATATGTATCCGTGACTGTCGGTACGCCGCACAAGCCAACGCCCTTCGTCATAATAAACCAGAACCAGCCGGCAGGAGGCATCTCCCTGATAAAAGTAAGCCGGTACAATTTCACAGCACGAAGGTAAAACCGTAATTTGACTTCCACACGCCGGATTCTGACCGTTTGTTTCGGACAAATAGCCGAACTGACCTCTTTCGTTTTTTGCAAAATACAATCCGTCGTCAACGGCTACGACCTGAACAATCTGACTCGTTGAAAAAAGATCGCGGAAAAAAACCGCAACTTTATTTAAGATATTCATAAATAGATATTTTAATAATTAAACACTAAAATCAATATACGCACCGGCAGAGGTTTTGTCAATATTTTTGTACACAAAAATCCCTGTTCAAAAGCAAATAACGACAGTAAAAAAAAGCTCCCTTTTTATAAGGGAGCTTTTTTGTTTTTCTAAAACCGCATCAGACCAGCATCGTATCCAGCAGCTCTTTGCAATAGGCTCTCAAATCCGGATTTTCCATCAGCGAAAGTTTCAGGTTTGCTTTCGCCAAATCCGCATTGGTACCGCAATCAAAGCGCAGGGTATCACACAAAACGCCGGTCAGTTTCATGCCGCGTTCCGCTGCCAGACCGGCGGCATCGGCCAAATTGATTTCTCCGTTGGTGCCTTTCTTAACTTCCGGCAGAATATCCATGATTTCATTCGGCAGAATATAGGGGCCCATGCTGGCATAATTGGAAGGTACTTTATCCAAAGGCGGCTTCTCAATTTTTCCTTTTGCCCGGACGATTCTTCCGTCTCTGACGGCTCCGATCAAAGCCCCGTAGCGAACCATCTGCTCACGCGGAAATTCCATAATATTTTCCACCATGCCGCCTTCTTCTTCATAAACGTCAAGCAACTGGCGGAGGATTCCTTTGCCGCCGTGAACGTTGATATAAACGTCATCCGGCCACATAACCACAAAATCTCTTTTACCGACGATGTCTTTTGCCATCAACACGGCGTGCCCGTTGCCTTTAGGCTCGCTTTGCTCGGCAAAGTGAAAACGCATGCCTTCCGGGATAATCTTCTTGATGGCGGCCAAGAGATCCAGTTTTCCTTTTTCTTCCAGGTGTTTTTCCAGCCACGGATAAGGAGAAAAATAGCTCTCAAACAGATGTTTACAGGACTGGTCGCTGTAAATAAAAACAACATCTTTAATGCCGATTTCCGCGCAGGCATCAATCGCATATTGAATAATCGGCAAATTATTTAGGGTTAAAAAGCCTTTGTGTAAAACTTTTGTTGCGGGCAGATTGCGTGTTGACAATCCGGCCACGGGGAGGATGCAAACCTCAGGTTTTCTATACATTAAAATCTCCAAATAATAACTCTGACGTTAATACCCGGTACTATAGCATAAAAAACCGATTCGACAAGCCCAATCTGCTACTGTTTCACAATTATTCCACCGCTTTCCGACGCACCGTAAATTTCGCGTCGAACAGCACCGGCGGAAGATCCTTCGCCATCATCGGAAAAATCGAGCACGCGGATTTTCTGGTCTTTTACAGCGGCCTCTGCCCGTTGAATATCGTCCAGATTTCTGCCGACCGTAACCGTCTTACCGCCGCTTGAAATCTGTCCCGTATTTTCTTCCATCTTGCGCTTAATTTCCTGATCGCGCAGCCATTTGGCATAAGCCTGTTCGTCGGCACTGACTTTGGCTTCCGTATAAGCCTCCATCTCGGCCGCGGCTTTTTCCATCTTTTCCAGTTCGGATAGAGCATCTTGACGGCTGTCATCAAATTTCTGGAAGAAAAATTCCAACTGTATGAGATCCTTCAAATTCTGCAAAGAAATATTATCTTTGGCCACTTCTCCGTTAATATCATCAATGGCCGTCAAAGCTTCGTCAATTCGTCTTTGCCAGCTGAGGATTTTTTGATCTTTGCCGGGATAAAAGTTCGTATTGATTGCCGCCAGTCTTTTCTCAAAAGCTCCCATCTTATCCAAGCTGTCGGAGGAAACTTTTTTGGCCTTGTTATAACTATCAAAGACAACATTATAGCTCTCGCTAAGGCGCAGTTTAACGTCTTTTAAGTGAACGCGTTCAAATTCCGCGGCAATTTTTTTGATATCATCTTGCGCTTTTTTATTCTGCTCCTGTAAACGGGCGATCACACCGTCGTCAATGCTGACCATATTGTTTTTGGCATAAATTTCTTCTAACAGGGCATAAACGGCGTCTATGTTTTTATCAATCGTCTGATACTGTTCCCGCGTGCTTTTATCGGTTGCCAGTTTGCTGAACGTATCAAAATCGGGTACAAATTCATCCAGCGCTTTGGACGTATTGCGAGCCTTTGCCTGCTCTGCATCCATCAGAGCGCGGTATTTTTCGACCCGCGCCTGTTCCTGTGCCTTGGCTTCCGCCTCTTTTTTGGCCCAGTGTTCATCAAAAACTTTGGTTACCTTGCTGACATCGACATTTAACATCGGCGTATTGATTGATCCGCTGTACGAAAAATCAAAACCGGGCACTTTGGAATCAAAAAATGCAACATGGAAAAAGGCATTGTTTGTCCAATCCCGCAGGCTGCCGTCGGCGGTAAAGTCGATACTGATATCACCGCCCTCGATATGGCCGCCGGAAACGGCGTACTGCCCTTGTGTCAGCCGAACTTCTCCGCTCATGGTGTCAAACAGAGCATCTCCCTGTCCGAGCGCATCTCTGGCCATGATCTCAAAACCGTCGGACACTTCTCTCTTGGCCAAATCGGCCTCTATTCTGCCGAAGTTCCAGCCTTTGACAATCACTTTTTCAATATCAAATTTGATTGCGCCCGACAATTCCGTCATCAGGCTTTCCTGCGAAAATGCAGAGGTATCGAATTCGACATCGGAATTGAGTACACCGCGGGTCAAGCCGTACACGCTGCCGCTCCAGCTTTTTTTGCCGATATTGTATCCCCGGACGCTGAACTTGCCGTTCAGGCGCGCACCCTGCGGAATATCAAGACTTAACTCGCCGCTAAAATCGCCGCCCGAATGTTTTCCGTGATATTTCACCAATTTCAAAACACCGTTTTGCAACAAAAGCTGCCCCGAGTTCTCGGTAAAGGCAATATTGTTAAAAGACAGGTTGTCAGCCGTAAATGTGGCATTCAGATCCCAGTTTTTCAGCCAGTCATAATTCAGCGGCTGCTGGCTCAAACGGGGTCTGACGATAAAAGTTGCCGACTGCGGCGAATTGCGAAAATCGTTTTTGTCTTCTTTTTGCTGATTGTTATACAAAAACTTTTCAAATTCAAAACTGTTAACCTTCAGGTTTGCCTTAACCTGATTGCGGCCGTCTTTTTCCTGATAAATCAGGTTACCGGCAAAATTATTGGCGCCGATGTTCATATTCAGGTTGCTGAATGCGGCAAGCTTGCCGCTGCTCTTAACGGCCGCCGACATTTTAAACAAACCGAGGGGATAATTCGGTTTATAATTAAAGTCAAACCGATTCAACATACTGACAAAATCAGGCGCTTTAATTTCCGTTTTTCCGTTAAGATAATAAATACCGTCGCGATAAGTTATCTCCCCGTGATAAGCGGCATCAATGTTCCCCAGTCTGGCAACGCTCTTGGTCGCCGCCCTGTCAAAGCCGCCGGTAACAACGCCCGATGCGGAAAAGCGCTTCAGTTCCTGCCAGTCGACGTTGCCGGGATTGATATCAAACTTATCCAAAAAAGAAGCCGTATCTCTGATTTCCGCCTGATATTTCACGTTCTTAAACTGCGGCTGCGAACCGAACCCGCTCATTTCTCCTTCAAAAGAGAAATCACCAGTTGCCACGCTTTTGACCGACAAGCCGGACACTTTCATAATTCCGTTACGGACATCGGCCTCCATCTTAAATTGCTCAAAAGGTATTTTTTCAAAAATACCGGCATCAAGCGACGCTCTGAACTGTACATCGGTATCTTTCAGAAAAGCCAGCTTTCCGAAACGGTATTGCAGCCGTTCACGCCAGCTTTTTCCGCTCACTTCAACCGGCAACGGGGCAATATAGTTGTCAAAATTGATATTATCGCCGTCCGCAATGACAAACCATCTGGTTTTGTCATTGCGCACAATACCGATTTTGCCGTTAATGGCCGTCTTATCCAATATCAGGTCAAAGGGTGCAATCTTAATGGTATTCGTGGTGCCTTCCACCGTTGCTGAAAAACTGGCCTTTTTGTAGGTTCCCTGAACAACCGGTTCAATCCCCAGTTCCAGCCATTTAACGAATTTGCCGAAATCGCTCATACTGGAAGTCAGGTTAAAATTATAGGTCATTTTTTTCTCAACGCTGAACACTTCACCGGCAATTTTGGCCGATGCCTCGCCCGGCATGGTTGCACTCAGGTTCTGAACTTTCAGAACATTGTTCATAAAATCGACGCTTAAGTCGAAATCACGGATAACCTGTCCCTTATAAAGTGTTTTCAAAGCTTTGAGGTCGGCAATAACATCAAAATTGTAATCGGGAACATAATTTTCTTTCCGGTCATATTTCTTAACAAAATCACGGATCACCCGGAGAAACGGCTCCAGCTCAAATTCCGTCATATTAAACACCGCGTCGATCCGCCGGCGTTCCATGCCGTTATCCCCTATTTTCTGTTCTTTTCTCGGGATCAGGATATTACCCGCGCCGGCGCTGCTGCCGTATTTAACCACGATGTTACCCAGGCTGATCTGGCTTTTATCGGTTTTCAGTTCCATCGACAAAGCCAGCGGATATTCATATTCTTCAGAAATATTAAGATCTTTGAAATTGGCATTAAAGAAATTGACGGGGTTTTGCGATTCAAAAATCAGGTTTCCGTTAATAGCGTCATTATTTAAAAGTATCGTCCCGTCAAAACGGACATAACTGTCCGACTGCGGATGACTGAGAACGGCGTTGACCGATGTGGCAAAACTGTCGGAAAACTGCCCGAGAGAAATGGCAAAACCGCCCGGATTGTTGTCTTTAACGTAGCTTCCCTCAATCCGGTACGGACCGAACAGGCTTTGAGCAATCACTTCCGCATTCATATTGTCCAAAACGGAATCAATATTGTAATCCCGGTTGATCAAATGCATTTTGGCCTTTTCTATCGTCAGGCTGTTTAAGGAAATCTCCACATTGTCGATTTTAAACTCCTGCTGCTTTCCGCCCGGGGACTGCCAGTTCAGTTTCCCGTCGGAATAAGCCTCGACGAAAATCTCCGGCTCAACCACGCTCATACGCTCAACATTGAAATTGCCGCTGATCAGAGAACGGATTGAAAGCGTGGAAACCAGCTTGGGCAATTTGGCCAGCAACACTCTTTCGCCGGCAGCCGTACGGTTATATATGCTGATGTCTCCGGCTTCCAGATAAGGAGCAGGAAAAAGGCTGAAACGCACCGGACCGTCAAAAACCACTTCTTTGCCGGTCGCTGCCGAAAACTGCTGCGAAATCTTGTCCTTATGGCGGTTCCAGTCAATATTGTTGAGATAGACCGTCACGCCGCCGACCGCCGCCAGAACCAGAATGATGAACAACAGCAAAACTTTTTTCCACATAGGCGTTTCCTTTTTTCAAAATGCAAAAAACAAAAATAATCTTTGCTAAAACCACAATCCTAGCATAATATACCCTATATTGATAAATAAAACATTTAAGGTCAAGCCCGAACATGAAAAATTATCATCAACTTTTTATTTCTGCCCGTGAAGCGCTGGCCCGCGCCTATACTCCTTATTCCCGTTTCGGGGTGGGTGCTGCCGTGGAAACCGACGACGGACGCATTTTCGGCGGCTGCAATGTCGAAAACGTTTCTTACCCCTGCGGCACCTGCGCCGAAGAAAGTGCCATTGCCGCCATGATCTGCGGCGGCGGGCGCAAAATCAGACGGATTCTGATCACCTCCGACGGCAAAGAACTGATCTCCCCCTGCGGCGCCTGCCGCCAGCGGATTTTGGAATTTTGCCTGCCGGAAACGGAAATTCTGCTTGCCGACGACAAAGAAGTCAAAAAAATAATGACGGCGGCCGAACTGCTGCCCGGCGCTTTCAGGGAGTTTTAAAAATGATTGACATCAAACGGTTCAAAAATCTTCTTGCCGACAAAACGCCGGATACGGCAATTATTCTCGGCTCCGGCCTCGGCGGTCTGGCCGCGGCGGTCGGCTCTCCGCTGACGATTGACTATGCGGACATCGACGGTTTCCCGCGCACAACCGTTGCCGGACATGCCGGCAAAATGACCGTCGGACGGCTCGGCTCGGCCGAAGTGTTGTGTATGCAGGGACGCTTTCACTTATACGAAGGATACCGCCCGCAGGTCATTGCGGAAGTTGTGCAGGCGCTCAAAGCCGTCGGCATCAGACAACTGATCATCACCAACGCCGCCGGTTCTCTCAATCCGGATTTTGCCCCCGGCAGCTTGATGCTGATTAAGGATCACATCAATTTTTCGGGACAAAACCCGCTGACCGGTGCCAACGACGACAACATCGGCCCCCGCTTTCCCGATATGAGCAACGCCTACGACCGCGACCTGCGCCAAACCATGAAACGACTAGCGGAAAAGCGCCGAATTCCCCTGCCGGAGGGTGTTTACATGATGGTTGCCGGCCCCAACTTTGAAACTGCGGCCGAAATCCGGGCTTTTCGTATTCTCGGCGCCGATGCCGTCGGAATGTCCACCGTACCGGAGGTTATTGCCGCCATCCATGCCGGCATCAAAGTTATTGCCGTTTCCGCCATCACCAACTTCGGCACCGGGATGCAGAGCACACCTCTGTCCCACGAAGAAACTCTGGACAACGCCCGCCGGGCATCCGAAAACCTGACCACGCTCATCACCGATTTTTTAAAGGAGAACCGCAATGACTGACGCCCAGACGGCCGAACGGCTGATCCGCTGCCTTGACCTCACCTCGCTCAACCCGGACGATACGGAAGAAAGCATTACCCGCCTGTGCGAAAAAGCCGTTACCCCCTTTGGCCCGGTTGCCGCCGTCTGCGTTTATCCGGAATGGATACCAACCGCCCGCCGGCTGTTGAAAAAGGCACCGGTCGGGATAGCAACCGTCATCAATTTTCCCGCCGGCGGAAACGATTTCAAAATCATGAAAGAAGAAATCAAAAAAGTGGTCGGCACCGCTGACGAAATCGACGCCGTTTTTCCCTACCGCAGTTTTCTTGCCGGCAATTTGGACGAGTGCCGGCGTTTTATGGAAATCGTCAAACGGGAATGCGGCAAAAAAACGCTCAAAATCATTCTTGAAACCGGTGAATTAAAACATGTTTCAACCATTGCCGCGGCGGCCAGATTCTGCCTGGAATACGAAGTTAACTTCATCAAAACATCCACCGGCAAAACGCCCGTATCGGCCACCATCGGCGCCGCCAACATTATCCTGGAAACCATCCGCGACAGCGGCAAAGATGCCGGTTTTAAGGCCAGCGGCGGTATCCGCGATTATGAAGAAGCCCGCAAATATCTGGTTTTGTCCGAAATTATTTTGGGCAAAGACTGGCCCCGGCCCGATCATTTCCGGATCGGCGCCAGCTCGCTTTTGGATGATCTGTTAAAAGTTGCAAAAGGAGAGTAATATGCTGCCACAGGAAATTATCCGCAAAAAACGCGACCGTGCGGATCTCACCGTTGAAGAAATCAACTTTTTTATTAAAGGCGTTACCGACGGCACCATTGCCGACTGCCAGATCGGATCTTTTACCATGGCGGCATTTTTAAACGGGCTGAACGAAGAAGAAACCACCGCTCTCACCCTTGCCATGCGCGATTCCGGCGACGTTCTGCAATGGCCGGAGCTAAACGCGCCGGTTGTCGACAAACACTCTTCCGGCGGCGTCGGCGACAAAGTAAGCCTTATGCTGGCGCCGATGCTGGCGGCGGCCGGCGTATATGTCCCGATGATCTCCGGACGCGGGCTCGGACACAGCGGCGGCACGCTGGACAAGCTCGATTCGATTCCCGGATACCGTTCCCAACCCGGCAACGACTTGTTCCGTGCCACCGTCAAAGAAGTCGGCTGCGCCATCATCGGGCAAACCGGCAGCCTGGCTCCCGCGGACAAGAAAATTTATGCCATCCGCGATGTTTCCGCAACCGTAGAATCAATTCCCCTGATCACCGCCTCGATTCTTTCCAAAAAACTGGCGGCCGGCCTCAACTGTCTGATTATGGATTTAAAATTCGGCAACGGCGCTTTTATGGAAAATCTTGACGACGGGCGCAAACTGGCGCGTTCCATCGTCAGCATCGCGAACAAAGCCGGCACCAAAACCAAAGCGCTTTTAACCGATATGAACCAGGTTCTTGGTGCCACCGCCGGCAATGCGGTGGAGGTTAAAGAAGCTGTCGACTATTTAAAAGGCGTCAACGTCAACCCGCGCCTGCACGAAATCACGATGCGGCTGGCGGCCGGCCTGCTGGTTACGGCCGGATGTTTTGCCGACGAGGAGGAAGCCGCCCGGCGCCTGCAGGCGGATCTCGATTCGGGCAAATCGCTGGAAACATTCGCCCGCATGGTTCAAAAACTCGGCGGTCCCTCGGATTTTGCCGAACATCCGGAAAAATACCTGCCGGCAGCCCCGATAATAAAACCCGTATTTCCGCTATCTCCCGGCTATGTTGAATATATGCACACCCGCAACATCGGTCTCAGCATCATCGGCCTGAAAGGCGGCCGCACCACGCCCGATCAAAAACTGGATTATGCCACCGGCTACACCGGTTTTTGCCAGATCGGCGATTATGTTGACGAGCAGACGCCTCTTGCCTTTGTCCATGCCGCCAGCGAAGAAGATTACAACTTTGCCGCCGACGAGCTCCAGCGAAACATCGTTACGGCAAATGAAAAACCGCGGCTTTTGCCGTCCGTTGCCGAAACCGTGGAGTAACCCGGCATGAAAGGAATGGTCAATTTTTACCTTGCCCCCAACCTGCCGGCGGAAAAGCACGCCTTTTTCGGACGCTGCGGCGGTTTTTCGGAAGGCGCTTACGACAGCCTGAACTTCAACCGCAAGAGCGGGGACGCCCCCGAAAATATAGAAAAAAATCTGGAACTGATCGGCCGCTTTTACAATTTGCATGCGGAAAACGTCATGCGCCCGAACCAGGGACACACCAACAAGGCCGTATATATCGACCGCCCCTCCCGATACACGGTTGAGGCCGACGGCGTGGTTACCGACCGCCCGGACATCATCTTGGGCATTACCACCGCCGACTGTATGCCTGTTTTGCTGGCAGATGTTAAACACGGCGTTATCGGCGCCGCTCACGCCGGCTGGCGGGGCGCTCTGTCCGGCGTTGTCGAAAACACGGTTGCCGTCATGCTGGAAAAAGGCGCCGTCCTCAAAGACATTGCCGCCGCGGCCGGTCCCTGCCTGCAAAAAGCGTCTTTTGAAGTCCGTGCCGATATGCGCAGCCTTTTTTTGGAACAAGACAAAAAAAACGACGAATTTTTTACCCCCGCCGGCGACGGACGCTGGCTTTGCGATCTGGAGGGCTATATGCGCCGGCGGCTTGATCTGCTCGGTATCAAAAACGTTTCTTTTTCCGGCATCGACACCTATACCAACCCGGACCTTTATTTCAGCTACCGGCGCTGCTGTCATCAGAAACAGGTGCCGTCGCCGGCGGATTTTCCGATCGAACTGTCAACCATCAAACTATAAGAGGTTTCCATGATTACGCTCCGTCCGCTGCCTTTTTTCAATGAACGAAAACTCCCGATAAATGCGCTGGTTCTTCATTCGATGGCGCACGATGCGGCGGAAGGGATCGCCCAGTTGGAAGAATTGCAGCTTTCCGCCCATTATGTCGTTGACTATGACGGCCGCATTTTCCAATGCGTCAGCGAGGACAAACGTGCCTGGCACGCCGGCGTCAGCTTTTGGCGGGGAGAAACCGATCTCAACTCCTGTTCAATCGGCATCGAGATTTGCCACCGCTCGCTCGGACAGAGCAAATTTAACCGCGCCCAAATTGCCGCGCTGATTGAACTTTGCCGGGACATCATCAAACGGCGGCACATTTCCCCCACCATGATTGTCGGACATTCGGACATTGCTCCCGAACGCAAGCCCGATCCCGGCAAAGATTTTCCATGGCGGGAGCTGGCGGCGGAAAATATCGGCATCTGGTACGGCAGCCGTTTTTCGGCCGAAACGGATGTTGTCAAAATGCTTTCGGAAATCGGTTACAACACCGGCAGCGATCTTTCCGTCCGTGCCTCGGCTTACGCGTTCTGCCGTCGTTTTTTGCCCAAAAAAGTGGTCAAACTGCCAGTCAAAAAACTGGTTGAACACCCTTTCCCCGACGACTGCGACAAATTGCTGACCGATATTGAGTTTATCAACACCCTGCAAAACATTCATTATCAGTATCTGGTCTATGGCAAAACAGGCTTATAAGCCCCTTTTCTGTTCAAACGGGCTCCGGACGTCAATAAAAATTTATCAGGCCGAGGCAAAAAAACGATCCTTTTTTTGCAGCATATTCAAAAGAAACAAGAAAAAAAGTAACTGTTTGATAATAAAATTGTTTTATTGTTTTTATCAGAAAAATATTATACACTTTTATGTAGCAAAAAAAGGATCGTTTAGCCGCGGCGGGGGATT
>CALXPZ010000051.1 GCA_944390375.1 uncultured Alphaproteobacteria bacterium
AAAAGATTAACAAGAAATATCGTCATGGAAAGAATTGGTGTTTTCACGATTGTGAAAGAGATTGGATGACTGCAATCGAATTTACTGATGACATAAATATAATAAGCTATTCAAAAAAGAAGGACCCTTGTTTCGTCCGTCCTGTCTTAGCGATTTACATTCCTCGGTATTAAAAGTTTAGCTATAAAAAAACAGCTTTAAGTTTAAACTTAAAGCTGTTTTTTTATTTCTTGATACTAATATCGTAAACAAAATAACACCCTTAAAATTTTCTGCTTTTAATTTACGTGGACATTTCTCATTTTCCGGCTATACTTTGCCTATGTCAAATTTGGAATTATCAACTCTTCTTTTAAACTGGTATGACGCCAACGGGCGCAATCTTCCCTGGCGGGTCAAGGGCAGCGCCCACCCCGATCCGTACGCCGTACTGGTTTCCGAATTTATGCTCCAGCAAACCACGGTCAAAACCGTACTCGGTTATTTTGAAAAATTTATCCGGCGGTTTCCTGACATAGAGAGCCTTGCTGCCGCCTCGGAAGAAGAAGTATTTTCCCTCTGGCAGGGATTGGGATATTATTCCCGCGCCCGCTCGCTGCGCGAAACGGCAAAAATAATCGTAAATAATTTCGGCGGCCGTTTTCCCCGCACCCGCGAAGAAGTGCTCAAACTCAAAGGCATCGGCACTTATACGGCGGCAAGTTTCCTCGCTCTTGCTTTCAATCTGCCGGAAACGGTCGTTGACGGCAACGTCATCCGCATCATTTGCCGGCTGTACGGTTTAAAAGACCCGGTCGAAAAAATCAAACCCCTGATTATGCAAAAAGCCTCTGCCCTCACCAGCCAGACACGCCCGGCCGATTACGCTTCGGCAATCATGGATCTGGGGGCACTCGTCTGCACCCCGAAAAATCCGCAATGCCTTATCTGCCCCTGGCAAAACGCGTGCCTCTCCCGCGGACGTCCGGACATAGAACAAATCCCCGCCCGCGGCAAAATATCCAAACAGCAAAAAAACGGCTCCGTTTACCTGATAACCGATTCCGTAGGACGCTTATTTATCCGACGGCGGAGCGAAAAAGGTCTGCTTTCGGGGCTCTACGAATTTCCTTGGACGGCAGAAGGAGAACTACCCTTGGCAAACGCTGCCGACACCGGCTTAAAAATAACCCACATCTTCACCCACATCCGCCAGAATTTATCCTTATACTGCCTGTGCACAAACGATTTACCATTAACTGACGGCTTTTTCGTGCCCGTAAAAGAACTGGACGGCTATCCTTTTTCCACCATGATGAAAAAGGTTTTCCGCCGGGCCTGCACCGCAAAAATTATCTGAACGGCAACAAAAAAAGCGCCTTTCCCGTTACCGGGAAAAACGCTTTTCTTTTTCTTAGAGAGCATTACCGTCTACATCTGCCTGTTTTGCAAGCAGTTGCAAGCTTTTCAGTTTCGGATTTGCGGCAATCAATGCCAACGCCTTGGCATTGAAGCTTTCCTTAGGCTCAAAGTTCAGAATGAGCTTGCACATCTCTTTTTCTCCTCCTGCGAGGAAAGAACAGATTGCCTCGGCCGACAATGAAAAACCGGCTTTATGAAAATACTCATATTGCCAGAGATTCATTGAGCACTCGGCGGACAAGCACAGGCTTTTTCCTTTCTTTTCATCAAGGAAAAGCTGCCATTCTTCCCCGTTGCCGTGACCGTATGTCCCGTTGCTTTGCGTACGCACAACTGTCTGTTTTTCCGAAAAACGCTCCAGTGCTTTCTGGGTGTTCTCTATCAGTTCTGCGTCATTTGACGCAAAAACCTTAGAGATCATTTTCGGAGACAGACCATTATTGGCCACAAACGGAATAAACAGCTCCAGCATTTTCCTGTTAAGCAACAGTTGCAGGACTTCCTGCGAGATCGTCCGATAGCGGGGATATGCTTTCAGCACATGGCTAAGCACCACATCGTTAAGCTGTTTGAGCTGCTCAACCGACGGCTGATAGCCGTTTTGTGCCAGCAAGATACGAACACTGTCGTCCGACTTTTGCCACAGCATATCCTGTCCTTCAGACGTCATCTTTGCGATAACATCTTCCGGCTTCTCCATGTAAGCGAAATAATACTTTACCTGAACGGAAGGAGAATAATATTCTATTCCTCTTGCCTGGATAAAGTATTTTTTCCACCACATCGGCAGAATTGCCACCCACCAACCATACGCTTTTTGCCAGAATTCCTCATAAATCGGGATATCCAGTTTATAAAGACTCTTTGCTGCCTGGCGCGGGGCGATCAGACACAGCGGCAGGAAAATCAGCGGATTGAACAAAAAGACAGTCATTCCTGCCAATAAAATAATGGCAGCGATTGTCATTGCTGTGTACTCCAATGCCTTACCGCAAACACTTAATACTGTTACCACACTCTCTGAAAGATTTTTTGTTGCCATAGTTAAAAATTTTTTAATGGCGCCCAAGTCTCCGATTGGGATAATATTGATAAGCTTTCCGGGAAACGATGTTAAACATCACGATGGAAAAACCATCCGGAAAACTGCCTAATTTAAGAGTTACTTCAATTCGGCCAACATCTCAATCATCGTCTTAAAGCTAAAAAAATTTAAACTTCGACAACAACCTAAAAATCAACCTAATAATGAACATACACTTATTTCAACATTTTTATCATAACACTTTGCCCGTTTTTTGTCAAACCTATTGTCAAAATGCTAAAAGCCCCGTTTTCCAACGGAAAACAGGGCTTTTAAAAGATCTTTGTACAAGAATATCTACAAACCGACCAGCGCACGCGCATAGGCCCGGGCATCAAAATCGTTTAGATCCTCTGTTCCCTCACCTACCCCGACAAAATAAACCGGCGCCGCGGTTTCTCCGGCAATCGCGACCAAAACGCCTCCTTTGGCGGTACCGTCAAGCTTGGTCATCACCAGCCCGGAAAGCGGCACGCATTGCTTAAAAATTTCCACCTGTGAAAGCGCGTTTTGCCCGGTAGTGGCATCCAGCACCAGCAGACACTCGTGCGGGGCATCGGCAATCACCTTTTGCATCACCCGCACCATTTTTTTGAGCTCGTCCATCAGGCCGCTTTTATTTTGCAGCCGGCCGGCGGTATCAACAAACACCACGTCATCGCCCTCTTCAACCGCTTTTTTCAGCCCGTCGAAACAAAGTCCCGCGCTGTCGCAACCGTTTGCTCCCGAAAACACCCGCACGCCCGCACGGCTGCCCCACACGTTCAACTGCTCGACCGCCGCCGCCCGGAAAGTATCCGCGGCAATCAAAGAAACTTTCAGTCCCTGATTTTTTAACCTGGTCGCCAGCTTGCCGATGGTGGTCGTTTTGCCGGCACCGTTAACCCCTGCCATTAAAATCACAAACGGCTTTTTGTTGCCGTCAACAGCAAAACGCCGCTCGCAGGGCAGCAGGATTTTTTCGATTTCAAGCGCCAGCTTTTCGCGGATTTCCTGATCGGAGATTTCTTTATCCTGACGTATTTTGCCGAATTCCGCCACAATCCCGGCCGCCGTTTTCACCCCCATATCGGCCGCAATCAGCAGCTCTTCCAGTTCCTCGAGCGTTTCATCGTCCAGTTTTCTTTTGGTAAATATGCCGCTGATGCCGCCGCCGATTTTCTGCGACGATTTTTTTAAGCCCAACCCCAGTTTTTCTATCCAGCTAGCCATCAATAATTTCTCCTTTTTCGCGCAGTTTTTTTGCCCGCTCGCGGCGGATTTCCATCGGCACCTGCGGCATCAGCGCCGCCGGCGTCCCCGGCCGTTCGGAATACGGAAACACATGCAGACGGTCAATCCCCGCCTCATCGACCAGCCGCATCGTATTGGCAAAAGCCTCCTCGCTCTCGGTCGGAAAACCGCAGATAAAATCGGCGCCGAAAGTTGCCTCCGGCCGCACCGCGCGGATCTTTGCGCACAAACCGATAACGTCTTCGCGGCTGTGCCGGCGGCGCATTCTTTTTAACACCAGGTTATCCCCCGACTGCACCGACAAATGAAAATGCGGATAAATATTTGGGTATTGCCCGACCAAAGCGACAAACTCGTCATCAACCGCCGCCGGATCAAGCGAGCCGAACTGCAGCGACGGAAGTTCAGGGAAAGCCTGCAAAATCTTTTTGACCAGCCCGGAAAAAGAGGGCTTATATGAACAGGCATCAACGCCGGTCAGGCAGATTTCC
>CALXPZ010000052.1 GCA_944390375.1 uncultured Alphaproteobacteria bacterium
ATGACCGTGTTGTTAAACGTTTTGTTCGGCCGTCGTCTTTTCCGGCTGGCCAACTGCGACTTTTTTCATATTACTTATGATCCGGAAAAAGATCTCTGGCAGGCGGTGGACATTCCGCCCGAACAACCGGCTTTTGAACCCACGTTTTTAAATTACTGACGGGAGCAGATATGGGACTGAAAATAACGGGGCAAAACAACCGCCTGCTGATTGTCGAAAAAGGAAAAGAACGGGAACTGAAAGAGGAAATTGCCGGTCTGGATATAGAAATCAGCGGTGATAACAACTATGTCCGGATTGAGTACCCGCAGTCTTTTTCCAACTGCCGGCTGAAAATGTTTGGCAACGCCAACCGCTTTTGCAAAAAGGAGTCGCATGGAAAAACGGCGGGAACGCTCTTTTACCTCTCCAACAGCAGCAAAATAGAAATCGGCCGGAACTGTATTTTTAACGACGCTATCTCCGTTTTGGCCAAAGAGAAGAAAGGCGTTGGCATAACTCTCGGGGACGAAGTGCTGGTGGCCACCGGCTGCATTATCCGCACCGGCGACGGCCACACGCTTGTAAACAGCGGCAGCCGCGATCCCTTAAACGAGCCCGGCGACATAAAAGTCGGCCGTCATGTCTGGATAGGCGCCCGTTCCATGTTGCTTAAAGGTGCGGAAATAGCGAACAACTCGATTGTCGGTGCCATGTCTCTGGTCAATAAAAAGTTTGGCGAAAAAAATGTTGTCATCGCCGGTGTTCCCGCCCGGATTATCCGCCGCGAGGCCGACTGGGACATCAGAGACTACGCTTCTTATACCGAAATTGAAGATTGATTTTTTTCTCGAGTCTTTAAATAAAAACAAAAATAAATTTGTAAAAAAACGGCAAAATAGGGAAAATAAAAGGCACATTTTCATAGAGTTGCAAAAAAATTTTCAAAAAATCGCCAAAAATATTGACAAATTACAGAAAAAGGCCTATACACAAACTTACAGTTAACTATTATTTATTCATTTTTATTCATTTGAACATATGGAAAAGTTTAAATTGAGCAACGGTA
The DNA here is from genome assembly GCA_944390375.1 of uncultured Alphaproteobacteria bacterium. Taxonomy (GTDB): domain Bacteria; phylum Pseudomonadota; class Alphaproteobacteria; order RF32; family CAG-239; genus JAFUYI01. The sequence goes on from CALXPZ010000052.1 coordinate 1,049, forward strand.
TTACCGTTGTTGCTGCAAAGGCAGCCGAAAATTCAGTTTGTGTAACAGCGAACGTTGGTCATGTTAACGAACCCAAATTGGGTATCGCGGCACTCTTTGAAAACGTTTTGATGAAACAGACCAGCAAGGTGCTGACTGTTTATGGCGGAACGATTACCAGTTTCTTTACTTCCTATGGAAACGGCGAACTGGCGATGACCATGTCAAAGATGTCTAACCTGGTTCATTCTCCCCACTTGGGCGAAGAACTGATTAAGGAGGCAGCTGCAGACATCGTTCAGCATACGCGCGATATGGCGCCTCTGGCAGAGCGTCAGCTGAAGCTTTTGTATAAACATACGGCCTTCCGGGCAACGTCCGGCAAAGTTGTATGGGATACAGAGAGCTACATCAAAGCGGTAGAGTCCTACACGACAACAGATCTCTCGGAATTTGCCGCGGCTTATTACAGCGGCAAGAATCTGGTGGTTGTGGTTACCGGTCCCAAGCTTGACAAGGCTGAGGTAAAGGAATTGGCCGAAAAATATTTTGGCAAAATTCCGGCCGGCGAACGCCGTCGCGTGAAGAAACATATTTATCAGGGTGGTTTTGCCGAACTCCCGTCCAACGGTACTAACAACCGCGTTATGATGGGCTGGGATGTTAACGACATCAAGGGCTCGCCCGAGGCAAACGTTATGATGAGTATGCTCTCTAAACGCCTGGAAAGATCTTTCAACGAGGTGGAAGTTGCCCCGGGTAAAAAGACTTTCCGTCCGACCGATGCCAAGATCGAGGTCAAAATTGCCGGTTACTATGGTTTGCGCACGTTGCGTATTTCCGTAGAATCAGCTGAGTTGTCGACAAACGAGATTATCGACACCATCTGCAACAACGTGGTGCGCCTGGCTACAACGGAAGCTTCTGCTCGCCGTATGGAAACGTCCAAACAGTGGGCGATGGCAGAAAAACTGTTCCTCTTCTCGCAGCCGCAACCTGCCGCTGTCGAGATTGCATGGCAGTTGTTCGGTCGTGATGAAGATATGTACAACATCAACGATCGCCTTTCGTTCATCTCGGACACCTCGGCTCACGAAGTAATGTGCGTGGCAAAAGAAATCTTCTCGGTTCCTCTGACCATGGTGCTCCACACCAACCAGTCTCACTATTCCTACAAGGAAGTGTGCGACAAACTGAAGTGGTAACTTTTCTAAAAAATCTTTCAAAAGAGGCTGCCGGTACGGCGGCCTCTTTTTTTTGACAAAAAACAGTTGCACAAAACAGCAAAAAAGAGTATCATAATACTCGAGAAAAAACGCTATTATATGAAATTATTTTCGTTAAAAAAACCGCTGGTGTTTGACCAAAAAAACGGAATGTTTGTAGTCAACGACCTGGCCAGGAACCACAAGTACACGACAATTGCTCATCCAAGCCTCGGAAAAATGTTGGTTTATCAAACCAGCCGTATTCCGAATGTTAAGGTCTACTTTAATTTGAGAGGAAAGTTTGTCCAGCTTGAGAGAAAAATCGAAAGCAGGTGCGATCCCCTTTTTCCCGATGGCAAAAGTCTGCGGATCGTGTTTGAGCAAAGACATCAGCCGAACGGCGATATCTTTGAAATCAGCACGACATACCAGATATCAGGGAATGTGTGTATTGAGCGTCGTTATACATTGCAGCTTGGTTCCAAAATTTATGTTGTAAAGTTCACGCTGAGAAACGGCAAATGGCAGAAAAAAGGCGAATTACCGAAAGATGCCGCCCGTCAGTGGAATGATAATCTTCGTGCTTTCAAAGTACGTTAAAACTCTCCTTATTCCCGGGCCTGTACAGGTTCCGGGAATATTTTTTTTAAGAAAGGCTGATTGCGGGGCTTGTATAAGATGAAAAAATAGCATAGCTTACAGGTATCGGACAATTTACAAAAGGAGATAAAATGTTAAGAAAATTTTTGCTCTTAGCCGGCTGTATAGCTTTTTCCACGGTTGCTTTTGCCGGGGAAAACGTCATTGGCGAAGATAAAAAAAACAATCTGGAAATCAGCATCTATAACAACAATCTGGCTCTGGTCAAAGAAGAAAGAAGCGTCGCCCTGAAACAGGGGGTTAACGATATTGCTTTTGAAGGCGTGGCGGCTCAGATCAAGCCGGAAACGGCACTGCTTTCTGCTCCCGGTATCAAGGTTTTGGAGCAAAATTATGACTATGACCTGCTGACGGCAAACAATATCGTGGACAAGTCGGTTGGGGAAAAAGTAAAAACGGTGATGCTCAATCCCGAAACCGGCGAAAATATTTTTGACAGCGCCGAAATTATCAGTGCCTCGTACGGCCAACCGCTGCTCAAGTTCAACTATGGTATCGAGGCCGCTTTTCCCGGCCGTCTGGTGTTTGAAAAACTGCCCTCCGGTCTGCGCAGCGAACCGACGCTCGTTGCCCGCATAAACAGTGCGGAAACGGCGGACAAAAATGTTTCTCTGGCCTATCTGACCAACGGCATCGGTTGGAAGACAAACTATGTGGCCAAAGTCGTTTCTGACAACAGGCTCAACCTGACCGGCTGGGTAACGATCAATAACGAGTCGGGAGCCGATTATAAAAATGCCCGGGTTCAGTTGATTGCCGGCGATGTCAACCAGGTGGCCGCAGGCGGCGGTGTTCGTCCGCTGATGATGATGGCCAAAGCCGCCCGTGCAACCAATGATTATGCCGTTGCCGAAAGCGCGTCGGCCGCTCCGCAGAGCTTAAGTGGTTATCATCTTTATAACCTCCCGTTAAAAACGGATATTAAAGACAAGCAGACCAAACAAATCAGCCTGCTGGAGAAAAACGACGTTGCCTACCGCAAAGAAATATACTTAAGATCTCCTCTGTATTTTAACTACAATGCCCCGGCCGAGTTCAAACAGGCTCACCCGGATATGATTTATGTGTTAAATAATACGGAAGAGGGCAATCTGGGGATTCCATTGCCGGCCGGCATTGTTCGTTTTTACGAAAATGACAACGACGGCAATATGCAGTTTATCGGCGAAAACTCAATCTCCCATGTGGCAAAGGGCGAAGAAATGCGCCTGAACCTGGGACGCAGTTTCAATATTTTCGTCAGCGGAAAAATTGCGGCGGTAACCAAACTTTCGGAAAATAAAACCACGGAACCGGGAGAAACCTGCGCAACGCTGACATCGGTATACGCCTATGATGCCGAAGTAACTTTCGGCAATGCGGAATCGGTCGCCCGGGAAGTCGTATTTGAACAAAACCTCAATACGGAGGCCAAAGTAGAAAAAGAAAGCATCGCGGGCAGCAAGAAAGATGCCGGTACCTATGCCTGGAAAATCAATGTCCCGGCGGAAGGAAAACAAACCCTGACTTTCCGCGTCGTTATGCCGCACAAAAGCAGAAACTGCCGCTGATGACGGCTGCGCTTTAAACCCAAAAAAACACCGGGTAAAACCGGTGTTTTTTTAGCGGTCATTTTCTAAAAAAACACCTTTATTCGGGAAGTTGCTCATATTTTTTGAAAGATTTCTTTAAAATAATTGATAACGGCGCGCACTCCCGGCAGATCTTTAGCCTGTTTGCGGCTGAACAGATAGATATTCATATGGTTGTTCCAGTCAAAATTTTCCAGACAAACCAGGCCTTCTTCGGCATAGCGCGCGGGCATGATGCAAATGCCTGCATTATGCCGCACGGCATCAATAACCGATTCGCTGGAGTTTGAAATATACTTGATGTTGCGGGAACTCTTCAAAATTTCCTGATACTGCTTGTCATAGTAAACATAGTCCGACTTGCAGACA
>CALXPZ010000053.1 GCA_944390375.1 uncultured Alphaproteobacteria bacterium
AAAGGAGACGCAATGATGGAAAATGAAGAAATCTGGCGGCGGTTGGTCGAGGGAATCCGCACCTATTGCCGGGAAAATAATTTTGCCCGGGTTGCGCTGGGGCTTTCCGGCGGGCTCGATTCCGCAATAACGGCGGTTTTGGCGGCCGAGGCTCTCGGCGGGGAAAAAGTTGACGCTTTTATGCTTAAAACCAGATATACGTCCGATTTAAGCCTGCAAATCGCCCGTGAAACCGCCCGCTTGAACGGTTTGAATTTTCGTGAAATTGACATTGACGGACAGGTGGAGCAAAGCCTGCTGTTTTTGACCGACGCTTTCGGCGAATCGTTGAAGCCGGTGGTGAAAGAAAATTTGCAGGCGCGGGAACGCGGCAAGTTTCTGATGGCATATTCCAACCAAAGCGGAGCGCTGCTTTTGGCCTGTGGCAACAAATCGGAAATTCTGACCGGTTATTGCACGCTTTACGGCGATACCTGCGGCGGGCTGGCGCCGATCGGCAATGTCTATAAGTCGGATCTGTTCGCGCTGGCTCGCTGGCGCAACCGCAAAAGCCGGGTGCTGCCGCCGGAAGTGATCGCGCGGGCGCCGTCAGCCGAATTGTCGGCCGGGCAAAAAGACGAGGACAGCCTGCCGGCTTATGATGTTTTGGATCCGGTTTTGCGGCTTTTGGCCGACGAAAAACTGCCGGCAGAAGAAATTGTTGCCAAAGGACGGAGCCGGGAGCTGGTTGACCGGGTGGCAAAGCTGGTTGAGAAAAGCGCGTTTAAACGGCGACAGTTGCCGCCGGCAATAGATTTTTGACGTTTTGCGGCCGAAACCCGAAAAATTTCGGCCGGACGCGTTTTTTTGCTTGAAAGAATCACAAATGTGAGTCATTATCCGCCTGAATTTAGTTGCGAATCGCAACGATTGCATGCAATTATTTTATCCTTAACTCATCAAGAGGGGCCTTGTTCTCCGAGGGTTTGATGAGATTTTCCGTTTTAAAAAAACAAAGCACATCAACCTTCTGCGGTCGGGATTCAACCATGTTTGATAGCATTGTCGCAGAATTATAACCATAGAGGAAACACACAAGATGAAAGAATCTTATACGAGCAAAAGACGTGTAAGAAAGAATTTCGGCAGAATCGACTCCGTGTCGGAAATGCCGAGTTTGATTGAAGTGCAGACCGGATCATACCGCGATTTCATCGAAAACAAAAATTGCGAATTCGGTTTGGAAGAAGTTTTCAAATCCATTTTTCCCATTAAAGATTTTTCCGGAACCGGCGAGCTTGAGTTTGTCAAATACGAACTCGAAGAGCCGAAGTATGACGTTGACGAATGCATTAAGCGCGATATGACTTATGCCGCGCCGGTTAAAGCTACCCTGCGTCTGGTTGTTTGGGATGTTGACGAGGCAACGGGCGCCCGTTCGATCCACGACATCAAGGAGCAGGACGTTTATATGGGCGATATTCCGCTGATGACCGACAAAGGTACCTTCATCGTTAACGGTACCGAGCGCGTCGTCGTTTCGCAGATGCACCGTTCGCCGGGCGTTTTCTTTGACAACGACAAGGGCAAAACGGTTGCCTCCGGTAAATATCTGTTCGCCGCCCGGGTTATCCCTTACCGCGGATCGTGGCTTGATTTTGAATTTGACGCCAAAGATCTGCTTTATGCCCGTATCGACCGCCGCCGCAAACTGCCGGTTACGTCGATCCTTTATTCCCTCTATTCCAAAGAAACGGAAGAAAAACTGAAAGAGCTGGCCAAAGAAGGTAAAAAACTGGATCGTTCCGAAATCAAAGGAATGGACAAGGAGGAAATTCTCAGCTATTTCTACGAAGTTGATACTTATACCACCGATAAAAAAGGCTGGAAAAGCAAATTTGTTCCCGAACGTTTCCGCGGGGTAAAGCTTGCTTTTGACCTGATTGATGCCGAAACCGGAAAATCGGTTTGGGAGGCAGGCAAAAAGATTCCGGCCCGCGCGGCTCAGAAACTGGTCGATGAAGGACTGGAATTTTACCGCGTGGCGGAAGAACAGCTGCTCGGCAAATTCCTGGCGAGCGCTCTGGTTGAGAAGAAAACCGGCGAGGTTGTTGCCGATGCCGGCGCCGAAATCAACCAGGAACTGCTGGACAAGATCAAGGCCGCCAAAATTAACGAACTGAAAGTTCTTTATATTGATAATGTAAATGTCGGTCCTTATATCCGTAACACTCTGGAAATTGATAAAAACCACAGCCGGGAAGAGGCGCTGCTTGACATCTATCGCGTTATGCGCCCGGGTGAACCGCCTACATACGAAACCGCCGATGCTTTGTTCAAATCTTTGTTCTTTGACAATGAGCGTTATGACCTGTCGTCGGTCGGTCGCGTTAAGATGAACACCGCGCTGGATATTCCGTTTGAGGAAGCGCCGGATACTTATCGCACGCTGCGTAAAGACGATATTCTGCGTATTGTCAAACGGCTGGTTGAACTGCGCGACGGCCATGGTGAAGTTGATGATATCGACCACCTGGGCAACCGCCGTGTCCGTTCGGTCGGCGAACTGATGGAAAATCAGTATCGTATGGGACTGCTCAGAATGGAAAGAGCCATCCGCGAAAGAATGAGCTCGGAAGTTTTGAACAACGTTAAGCCGCAGGATCTGGTCAATGCCAAGCCGATTGCTTCGGTGATCCGCGAATTTTTCGGTTCTTCGCAGTTGTCGCAGTTTATGGATCAGAACAACCCGCTGTCGGAAATTACCCACAAACGCCGTCTGTCGGCTTTGGGCCCCGGCGGTTTGTCCCGCGACCGCGCCGGCTTTGAAGTCCGCGACGTGCACCCGACCCACTACGGCCGTATCTGCCCGATTGAAACGCCGGAAGGCCCGAACATCGGTTTGATCAACTCGCTGTCGACTTATGCCCGCATCAACAAGTACGGCTTTATCGAATGTCCGTACCGCAAGATTGTCAACGGCAAGGTTACCGACGAAGTAGTTTATCTGTCGGCCGATCAGGAAGGCAAATATATTATCGCGGAGGCCAATGCCGAAGTCCGCGATGACGGTACTTTCGTCAAAGATACCATTGCCTGCCGCAAAGCTGGTGAATTTGAATTTCACAAACCGGAAGACATCAACTTCATCGACGTTTCGCCGAAACAGCTGGTGTCGGTTGCGACCGCGCTTATTCCGTTCCTGGAAAACGATGACGCGAACCGTGCTTTGATGGGATCGAACATGCAGCGTCAGGGCGTGCCTCTGCTCAGATCCGAAGCCCCGCTGGTCGGTACCGGTATGGAGGCAACGGTGGCCAAAGATTCCGGCGCAACAGTCGTCTGCAAATATGACGGCGTGGTTGACGCGGTCGATGCCAACCGAATCGTTGTCCGTTCCGATGACAAGAAAGCCGGCGGCGTCGGTGTCGAAATTTATAAATTGTCGAAATTCCGCCGCTCCAACCAGAATACCTGCATCAATCAGGTGCCGCTGGTTAAGGTCGGCGACGTGGTTAAAGCTGGCGATATTATGGCCGACGGTCCGTGTACCGATATGGGCGAACTGGCTCTCGGCAAAAATATGCTGGTTGCCTTTATGCCGTGGAACGGTCTGAACTACGAAGACGCGATTTTGCTCTCCGAGCGTGTTTCCCGCGATGACGTTCTGACCTCGCTGCATATTGAGGAATTTGAGGTTATGGCCCGCGACACCAAGCTCGGTCAGGAAGAAATTACCCGCGATATTCCGAACGTGGGCGAGGAAGCGCTGCGCAACCTTGACGAGGCCGGTATCGTATATATCGGCGCCGAAGTCAAA
>CALXPZ010000054.1 GCA_944390375.1 uncultured Alphaproteobacteria bacterium
AATCTTTGGATAATCCCAACTATTTTGTTGCTTTTATCAGAAAAAATTGTACATTCATTTGTAGCCAAAAAAGGATCGTTTTGCCGCGGCAGGGGCTTTTTACCCGCAAGCGTTTGAAAAGGAAAGAAGTTATGAAGACTAAGAAAGTTTCTGTTATATCTCCCTGCTATAACGGCGAGAGTTATCTTTTTCGTTTTTTGGATTCTTTGGCAGCCCAGGATTATCCGACGGTAGAATTCATTTTTGTTAATGACGGTTCGACCGACGGTACGGAGAAAATATTTGAGGAATATCGTCCCAAATTGGAAGCAAAGGGTTGGAAGGTTATTTATCTGAAACAGGAAAATGCCGGGCAGGCGGCCGCTCTTTCCGCCGGGTTGAAGATTTTTACCGGCGATTATCTGATGTGGCCGGACAGCGACGATATTCTTTATCCCGAACATATTACCAAAAAAGTCAAATTGATGGAAGACAATCCGCAGGCAGGTATCGGTTTTTGCCGGTTGGATCGGGTTAACGAAAAAAATCCCGGAGTTTCGGAATGTGTGCTCGGGCGCTACAAGTATGGTGAAAAAGATAATTTGGCCGAGGATTTGCTGGTCAGTCGGAATATCTTGTGGCCGCCGATCGGAGCGATTGTGCGAACAAGCGCTTTTTTGGACGTGAACCCCGAGCGCGAAATATATGCCGGGGCGGCGGGGCAGAATTTCCAAATGTTTTTTCCCGTTGCGGTAAAGTACGGCGCCTGCTATCTGGAAGAAAGTCTGGGGGCTTATCTGATCAGGGATACATCGCACAGCCGTATGCAGAGCGATTATGACAAACGGCAGTTTGACCACGAAGACACCTGGATACATACGATTATGCGGGCACCGATGACAAGCACCGAAAAAAGCCGAGCCATTATATGCGCGGTCAATCATTTTGAACGGCTGAAAGACATTAAAAGCGGAAAATTTTTTCCCATGGCGGCCGTGGAAAATAAAAAATCGTACAAAATCAAATTATTCGGCTTTTTCCCATTGCTGAAGATCACCCGGAAAAAACACAAGAAAACACTTAAGCTTTTTAATTTCATCCCATTTTTGACAATAAGGTAAATCATGATAATACTTGATGATCTGAACGACTGCACAGGCTGTGCCGCCTGTTTTAACGTTTGTCCCAAAGCTGCCATTGAAATGTCGGCTAACAACGAAGGGTTTAAGTATCCGTCAATAGATGACGACAAATGCATTAATTGCGGTTTGTGCCGTAAAGTTTGCCCGGTTTATTCCGCCCGTTATGACAACTCCCCCGATCCGGAGTGTTTTGCCGCGCAGGACAGCGATGAGATGAGAGAAAAGTCTTCTTCGGGCGGTGTTTTCGGCATATTGGCGGAAAAGGTGCTGGAAGACGGCGGCCGGGTTGCCGGCGCGGTATTCCGCAAAGACTGGACGACGGAACATACTGTTGCCGGCAACAAAGCGGAAGCAGCCAAAATGCGCGGTTCAAAATATATGCAAAGCGATATCGGAAGGTGTTACGGGGAGATAAAAAAACTTCTCGTCAAAGGTGAAAAAGTGCTTTTTTCGGGTACGCCGTGCCAGGTTGCCGGTTTGAAGTCTTTTTTGCAAAAAGAATATGACAATCTTTATTGCGTGGATATCATCTGCCACGGCGTGCCGTCGGCAAAAATGTTTTTGGACAGTCTGGATGAAACGTTCGGCGGGCGGAAAACCGTGCGCGGATTTAATTTTCGGTACAAAGGGAACGGCTGGGTCAGCTCTCATGTTATCATGGCCGAAAACGACGCAGGAGAAAAAGTGCTTCCTTCAAAAGAATATCCGTATATGCGGGCGTTTTTGAGCAATCTCTGTCTGCGACCGAGCTGCGGAAACTGTCGTTTTAACCGATTGCCGCGACAGGGAGATCTGACAATCGGCGATTTTTGGAAAATCGGGCAATATGATACCCGGCTTGACGACGGCAAGGGAACAAGCGTTGTTCTCGTTAATAATCAACACGGTAAAGATTTGTTTGCATCTGTTGCCGGGCGCTTGAAACTGGTTGAAAAAGTGCCGCTCAAGCAGGCCGTTAAAGGTAATCCGAATCTTGTGGCGTCCAGCCGGCATAACGGAGACCGCGACGTGTTTTTCCTGAATTACGGCAAAATGAGCCAGGCGGAAAATCTGGAACGCTGCCGTTTACAAAAATATGATGCGGCGGTTCTTAACTTTTGGCCGTACAGCAATTTCGGCGCTATTCTGACCGGGTATGCCCTGCAAAAGGCTCTGAGTGAAATGGGGGTCAGCAACCGCCTTATCTGGTATATGAACGGCGCCAACAGAAACCATCTGGCGGAAACATTCGTTAACTCGCATTTTAAGAAATTTGCCGACAAATATATGAAATATACGCCGCTCTTGGCCGATGAAGACCTGGAGCAGCTTAACGAACACACTTCCTGTTTTATCGCCGGTTCCGACCAAATCTGGCGTTCTACCGCCCAAGGCGCGGACAAAGGCGTTTATTATTTGAACTTTGCCGCCGACAGCGCCAAAAAAATCGCCTGCGCCGCCAGTTTCGGAATGGCCGACTTTATCGGCACGGCCGATGATGAACTGCTTGCTTCCTTTTTGCTGAAACAATTTGACGCTGTTTCCGTGCGCGAGGACGCCGGGCAGAAACTCTGCCGTGAAAAAATGGGGGTTGAGGCGGAAGTCGTCATTGATCCGGTTTTTTATATCGACCGGAAGTATTTTGACGAAATGGCCGACACTGCCGATTGCAATTTGCCGGAAGAATATGTGCTGGCCTATTTTCTGGGTAAAAAACTGCCGGAAAACGATATGGTTGCAGAATATTATGCCCAAAAGCTGAATTTACCGCTTATATATCTTTCGCCCAAAGAAATGACGACGGAAATGTGGCTGCGTTATATCCGCGGCGCCCGGATGCTGGTTACAAACTCTTTTCACGGCGTTTGTTTTTCGGTTATTTTCGAGCGCGAGTTTATTTGCGTGGCCGCGCGGACGATGGCTTTTTCGCGGTTTGAAACCGTCCTCGGACGTTTCGGGCTGTTGAGCCGTCTGTGTCCGGCGTCGGAAATGGCGGAAAAGAAAGACTATGAGCCGGCTCCCATTAACTGGGCAGATGTACGCGAGCGGGTTGCGGCGGAAAAAGACAAGGCGCTTGCCTGGTTGAAACAGGCGCTGGAGAACAACAAAAAAGAGCCCGTTTCGGAAGAAAACCGCTTGCTCAGGATGTTGTCGAGAAAACTGGCTTTGCAGCAAGCCGATATACGGAAAGCAGCCGAGCGGCAGCTGCCGACGGAACTGTTGCTGGCTGTCGGAGATTATCAACGTCAGCGCCGCCGCTATTGGCGTTATAAAATTCTTTCTAAAATAACGTTTGGTAAAATGCGCAAAAAATATAAAGAAAAACGTAAAAAACTGAAAGAAAAGCTGAAACAGGTGAAAAAATTCCGAAGAGCAAACAACGCAGCCTTTTGGAAAATCTGATCGGAAAAAATGAACCTTTTTCTTTTTTCCTCGTTTCAAGGGATGTATGAAGGTAAAAAAGGAGGAAAAAATGAAAAAATTTTTAAGCGCCGTTATGATTTGCGTGTTGTTTGCCTCGCCGGCTTTTGCCTGGCCGCACGGCGGTCATTTCCGGCCGCAGCCGCCGCATCATACGCGTCCGGTAGCGGTTAAGCATCATCACGGAAACGCCGGTTATTATATCGCGGCCGGTCTTGTCGGCGGTGTCATCGGCGGGTTGCTTGCCGGCGGCACTTCTTCGCATACGGTTGTTCAAACCGCACCGCAGCCGGTTTATGTTCCTTCTGCCGGCGGCGTTACCTGTACGACGACAACGGTCAACGGGGTTACCACTCAGAGCTGCACCAGCCGGCCGACGGTGGTAAACAGCAGTACGGTTTATTTTTAAAATTTGTTTTTGCTTTAAAAAATGCCGCCCTTTGACAGGCGGCATTTTTGATGTTGCTTTTTGGCAAAACTCAGAAATTGTAGTTAAGCGAGAAAGCAAAGATATTGATGCGGTTGGAATATTCGGAATACATCGCCCCGCGGGAGGCGTCGCCGATATGGTCGCCGCGAAGGTTGACTTTGCTCTTGTCGGCATGGATATAGGTATAGCCAAGGTTGAAAGTCAG
>CALXPZ010000055.1 GCA_944390375.1 uncultured Alphaproteobacteria bacterium
TCCGGCAAAGCGGTTGAATTTCCCGCGGGAGAAACGACTGTTTCTTTGTCAGCGAATCCTTTGGACAGGCTGTTTGGCTGCTATTGTCTGCAAATAACGGGGCAAAAGCGGACAATCCGGTTGCCGTCGATGGCCGTTCCGGCCGCGGCGGCGGAGTTTCTGAAGCAGACTTTTCGTTATAATAATTCAGATCCCCGTTTTTGAGGCCGGGTGTCCGTAAACAGGCGACGCGGGAGGTGCCGATTGGGGCGGCGGCAGATGACGGTGAGCAAAATGTTGCGGTTTTACGTTTTTGAGGGTATAGTAAAACTGTTAACAGTGAGGCGCCATGTCGAAAGAAGACTTTAAAAAATGGATGAACGGAAAAAGAGACAAAGCCGCCGTTATGCTTGCCGCGACGGCAATGGCGCTGAATGCGGCCGCGCAGTCCCCGCAAAAGACCCAGCCAAAGGAAAAGAATAGGCAGCCGGTTGAAAATGCGGAAAAGACAATAAATTTGTTTGGGGCGGCAACAATCGGCCGGATTGAGGAAGACGGAAAAACATATGTCAGGTTCGGCGAAGAATATGCCGATATGTCGGAGTTTGACAGAAAAAGAATTAAAAAAGATTTTAAAGAAGAAACCGAAGAGGCTTTTGCCAATGCAGAACCTGATCGGACGGATACGATCCCGGCAGCGGAGGTAACCCGTTTCGGCGCTTATGACTATGACGAAAAAAATATTGTTATGACTTATGTCGATTTTGAAAATCGGTCGGATCTGGCAGAGCTTGTCAGGCGCGGCAAAGAACTGTATCCCGGTATGAGCGAACAGGAATTTTCCGCCCGGCTGAATGACCGGCTGGATTTTATGAAAGAGCTGAACGATCCTTCCTCGCCGGCGTATCTGACGTCCAGAGCTCACGAAGAGCAGCACCGGACCAATGATAAACTGGGAATCTATGCGCCGGGACTGAGCCCTGAGCAGTATGCCGTTTTGAACCAATATGACGAATGTGCCGCCAGTGTTGCCGAGCTTAATACTTATACATCGCTTTATAAAAAACGACTGAAAGAAGGGAAAAGTTCCGCAGAGGCTCTAAAAATATTTAACAAAGATAAATCTTTTTCTTTTTATAAACAGGCTCTGGCCGCCGGTCTTGATCCCGACAGCAGCGAGGGAAAAAAGCTGATGGTTGAGGGAACCCTGGAAATGTGGAAAAACAACCGGCGCGATGCCTATCAGCAACAAACGGTAAATTTTGCCAGAGATATGGTCGGGCGCAGCGACATGGCAACGACGATTATCGGCGATGAGGCTGAACTGAACAAGCGTATCGGAAAAATTTTTGACAATATCTGCGACAATGATTATTGCAAAGAACAGGGTGTCGAAAATCCCGGAAACCTGAGCCGTTATCTGCCGGCGGAAAAAATCGAACTGACGCCGCAGGTGCAGCGGGAAGTCGGGCGGGCAACGGAAGAGCGAACGGGAATGACGCCGGAGGTTCGCAATTCTGTTCGCCAGGCGCTTAATGCCCAAAAAGACAAGGATAAAATCAGGGATCTGATCCGGGTGGCTAGCGGTCGGAAGTCTCCGCAGCAGGTTGGCAGGCCGATTTCGACAGAGAAAGAAAAACGAGCGGCAGATAACGCAGCCGTCAGACAGGTGCTCAAAGATGCACGTCATCATACCCGCTAGTTTTGACGGCAGGTTCAACCGTTGACATAGATACTGTTGTCGTAAGTGCGCATGGCCAGCAGTTCCAGCGCTTTGATTTTGTCGCGGTAGACGACGGCCTGTTCAAATTCCAGATTCTGCGCCGCCTCTTTCATCAGCTTGGTCAGTTCCTTAATCTGTTTTTCAATATCTTCTGCATTGCCGGCCGAGCCCGCTTTGTCGTCGATGTAGTCGATGGCGGTCATTTCGCTTAAGGTTGAGGAAATGCTCTTTTTGACCGTTTGCGGGGTGATGCCGTGCTCCAGGTTATATTGCAGTTGTTTGGCGCGGCGGCGTTCGGTTTCGCCGACGGCTTCTTTGATGGATCCGGTCATTTTGTCGGCATAAAGAATAACCCGGCTGTCGGCGTTGCGGGCGGCGCGGCCGATGGTCTGGATCAGCGAGCGGGTCGAACGCAGAAAGCCCTCTTTGTCGGCGTCAAGAATGGCAACCAGAGAACATTCGGGAATATCCAGCCCCTCGCGCAGGAGGTTGATGCCGACCAATACGTCAAAGAGCCCCATCCGCAGGTCGCGGATAATTTCAATACGCTCCAAGGTTTGGATGTCGGAGTGCATATAGCGGACTTTGACGCCGTTTTCATTTAAGTATTCGGTCAGGTCTTCGGCCATTTTTTTGGTGAGGGTGGTAACCAGCACGCGCTCGCCTTTGGCGGCTGTTTTGCGGCATTCTTCCATCAGGTCGTCAATCTGGTTTTCGACCGGGCGGATCAGGCAGACGGGGTCGGCCAGGCCGGTCGGGCGGATGATCTGTTCGACAAACACGCCCTTGCTTTGTTCCAGTTCCCAGTCGCCGGGAGTGGCGGAAACAAAAATAGTCTGCGGCCGCATTTTGTCCCACTCTTCCAATTTGAGCGGTCGGTTGTCAAGACAGGAAGGAAGACGGAAACCGTATTCCGCAAGCGTGCTTTTGCGATTGCGGTCGCCGCGGTACATACCGCCGATCTGGGGTACGGAAATATGGCTTTCGTCGATGAACAGCAGGGCGTCTTCCGGCAGATATTCAAACAATGTCGGCGGCGGTTCGCCGGGGGCGCGCCCGGTCAGATAGCGGGAATAGTTTTCAATGCCCTTGCAGTGGCCGGTGGTTTCCAACATTTCCAGATCAAAGCGGGTGCGCTGCTCCAGTCGCTGAGCTTCGAGCAGTTTGTTGTTGTTGCGAAACCACTCGAGCCGGGGTTTTAGGTCTTCCTTGATGCGGGAAATGGCCTGCGACAGGGTCGGCCGCGGGGTAACATAGTGGCTGGCCGGGTAGACGACAACCCGCTCCAGAGCAACCGTCTTTTTGCCGGTTAGGGCATCAAATTCGTAAATTTCTTCGATTTCGTCGCCGAAAAAGGATATGCGCCAGGCGCGGTCTTCCAGGTGGGCGGGAAAAATATCGAGGGTGTCGCCCTGCATGCGGAAAGTGCCGCGGACAAAGTTCAGCTGATTGCGCTCGTATTGCAGTTCCGACAGCCGGCGGCAGATTTCCTGCGGGTCGGCGGTTTCGCCGGTTTTGCGCCCAAGCGTCATTGCCGAATAGGAGGCTACGTCGCCCAAGCCGTAAATGCAGGACACGGAAGCGACGATGATTACGTCGCGACTCTCAAGAATGCTGCGGGTGGCGGAGTTTCGCATACGGTCAATCTGCTCGTTGATGGCGGAATCTTTTTCGATATAGGTGTCGGTTTTGGGGATATAGGCTTCCGGCTGATAATAGTCGTAGTAGGAAACAAAATATTCCACATGGTTGTGAGGAAAAAACTCTTTCATCTCGCTATACAGCTGAGCCGCCAGAATTTTATTGGGAGCCATAATCAGGGCAGGGCGCCGGCTTTGTTCGATGATTTTGGCCATGGTAAATGTTTTGCCGGAGCCGGTAACTCCGAGCAGTACCTGGTTTCTTTCTCCTCGTTTGAGTCCGTCGCAAAGTTCCCTGATAGCCTGCGGTTGGTCGCCGGCCGGTTCAAACGGACTTTCTATTTTAAATTCCTCGTTCATATTCGTTTATTTAGTTTGTTGCGGCGGCTGTTTCCATCCGTTTAGTTAAAAATTGTGGGAGCCGGTGTCGTTTAACATTTGTTCGGTAACTTCTTTGGCTTTGTCGAGCCGGATGCGGGTGAGAATGGCGGCCGCGTCTTCCGTTCTCATCATCTGGAGCAGGCGGACAATTTCCCGGCTGTCCATGGTTTCGATAATGCGGGCGGCATCTTCGGGGGCCATACGGGCATAAATTCCCGCCAGACGGCGGCCGTAAAACAGACTTTCGTCCGGGAGTGCGTTAAATTGCGAGCCTCCGGGGGCGGCGGCCAGAGCATCGGCGTCCAGACGCCGGCGGATGGCCTGCTCCATTTCCGGACTGCCGGGGTGCGGCTGCGGCAGAGCGGCCGGCGAGGCGGCATATTCTTCCGTAATTTTTATTATCACCGGCCGCGCGGCGTTTTGAAAAGCGGCTGGTTTCGGCCGTTCGGACAGGTTGTTTATTTTAAGGATGAAAAGCGCCGTCAATAAACCGCAAAGCAGAAAAAACGGCAGAGATTTCCGGATCATGCGTTTCTCCTTATTTGATGGAACGCAGAGCCTGCAGCAATTCCCGTTCGGCCTCGGATGCCGGTTCTCCGTTGTTTTCGTAAGTTGTTTTTTCCGAAAAAGAGGGCAGGTCTCCGTCATCTTTTTCAGAAGCGGGGGCGGTTTCTTTTTCGGTTGCGGCTTGAGAAACCGGGCGGGTTTGTTCGACAGACATATTTTTTTCAAAAGTGTTTGCCGCCTGCAACAGAGCTTCGGCCAGATCGGTCATTTTCTGCCGGTTTTGACGCATTTGCCCCAGTTCGTAGCATAACTTTGCCGTGTAGAAAATGGCGGGGATCAAGAGGACGATGGTGGCAATATTTATCCAGAGTTCAATTTGTGTCATTTCCAATTACCTTAGTTATCAGTTTGGCGGCAATCCGGGTGCCTTTTCTGCCGACGGAAACTTTCACCGGCTTGAGGCCGCGGGCGGTCAGTTCCGCCGGGTCGGACGCCTTTATCCCGAGGGGGAAAAAAGTTCCCGGCCGCCAGTTTAAAATTTCAGTTAACGGGCAGAGCTGCGGCGGCGTGCGGAGAAACAGCGTTATTTTTCCGTCGGGCAGGCTTTGTGTCAGGGCGGCGGCGGGGCTCTTTTTGAGCCCAAATGTTTCTGCCGTTGTTATTGGGCCGGCGTGCGGCACCTTGAAACATAGATTAAGTTTAGCCTCCTTGCCGCAGATGTCAAGCCGTATCCCGAAAGAGGCAAAATTTGTTTCGTCAAAGGAGGGCGCCGGCAGAAAACAGCAGCTTTTGCCCGGGCGGGCAAGAGAAAAGGCGCGACAGATTGCGGTTGTCAGCAGGTCCATATATTTTTTGACGATTGCCAGGGAAAGGCTCTTCATTTTGATGTGGCCGGCGTGCGGATTTGCAAAGGCGGCGGCAACCAAAATGCCGGCGCTTTCCTTGTTGAGCAGGCAATATGCTTCCTCTCCGGGGACTTCCAGCCGGAAACAGTATGTTTCTTCGGCAAGCGGAAAAGCGGGGGCGGTTTCATTTGCGTCGGTCCGGATGGCCGGCGGCGTGCGCAAAAATGTTTTAAGTTCTTTGACAAAGGCCGCGGATATCTGTTCTTCCCGTCCGGAAAAGCAGGCTTTTTTGCGACGCGCAGCGGCCAGGACGGCATCGGTTCCCCGTTGTTCGCGGGAGCGGAGAAGAAAAGCGATTTCTTCCGGGCGGAGAATATTGTTTTCCTTGAGTTCGGCGGGGTTTTTCATGGCAGCTCCCGCTTGAAACAGATGCAGTCGGTTGTTTCCGAAATCTGCCGAATGCAGGGATTTGCGCCGGCCGGAGCAAATTTTTCGCCGTCTTTTTCTTCAACCAGCACGCAGACAAGAGCCGCTATGGCCAGCACCAGCAGCAGGCGTCGGGCCAGCCGATTGTTTTTTGGGCGGGAAATCCGGTTGATTTTTACCATTTTGTCTTATCTCTTGTTGCTTTTTTGCCTTTTGAAAGCAATAGTAAAACATTTTCCCTGCGCCGCAAAGACAAAAATGAATTTATAAGCTGTTTTTTATGAAAAAAATGTTATTCGAAATTGCTTTTTTCTTTTGTTACAAATATGTGAAATCTGGTGTTTCCCTTTTTATAATTGCTTTTTTTTAAAAGTTATTTATGTTACACTGATAACAGATATGGTTTTTATAAGGTGTGCCGATGTATTTGTGGGTCATTATAGCGACGTTTGTTGCCGCGCTGTTTGCGTTGAATGTTTCGATTCGTTCCGACATCAAGGAATTGTATGTCGAGCCGCAGGCGCAGACTGTGGTTACCAAGCTCTATGTACAGCATCGGGCGGCAATGAACTATCTTTCCAAGCGCGACCGCAATGCAACGGCCGGTACCATGAGTTATGCGCCGGGAGAACTGACTGCCGATATGCTTGAATTTGACCTGCCATACGGTTTTCAGCAGGACAGCGGGGTTTCAAAGTTTACGACCTGGGTTTATTGTCTGGATAAAGATAATCTGGAGAGTTCCGGTGCCGCGGCTTTGCCGGCAAGCTGCACGGCAGCCCTTCCGCCGAGCGGTGGCGGTTCGGGCAGCGGAGGTTCCGGCGGCGGAGGTTCCGGCGGTGCAGGCGGTGATGGCTCGGGCGGTGGTGGAGCAAACCCGGATCTCGGGGATGGGGCCAACTGCTGCAGCGGTTCTTCGACGGCCGTTTTTCTGGTAACCTACGGCTGCGTGCCGGTTAAATGGCGCGACGTACGTTCCGGCAAACCAAGCGCCACGCTGCTTGGCGCAATGAAAACGACCACCGGTTATACTCACGGGATGGGGTATGCTATTGACCGGGATGAGCTGGCCGATGAACTCTATAAGGACAGTTCTTCATACGGAGATTCCATGTATGAGGAAGAGATAGAAACCCCGATGGGGGTCTATGGTCAGGGCGGGCAGTTTTATGTGCCGATACCCGCCTATATTTCGGATACGAACGCAGGGGCGGATTCTTTTGCCGTCAAATGCGGTTCGTTAAGGCAGCATAATGAAGATTATGATCCTGATAATCCGCAAAGTCTGGATAATTTGTACAGCAGTTGCGATTATTGCCTGGTTTATATGTCCAGATTTTAGCTAAAGAGGGGAAAGACAATGAAAAAGATATTTAATCGAATCAATGAAACCGGTACGATGCTGGTGGAAGCGCTGGCCATGCTGGGGCTGATTGCCATGGTTACCCCTGTTTTGTATAAAAAAGCGGCGGAACGGACAACCGAACTCCAGGACATCAATGCCTCAAACCAGTTGCGTGTGTTGGCCGACGCCATGGATGCTTATATCAAAGACAACTTTACCCGGATTACAAACGGTGAAACCGTGGTCAACAGCTGTAACGTGGGCGAGGTTGATTACAGCACCATGGATGCAAGCGGCGGCACGGTTACTTTTGATATGTCCCATTTGTGCGAATATCTGCCGTACGGCTTTTTGAAAGACGGCGTAACTCAGGACAGCAAGTTGTTTACCAATGCCGACCCGTCATTTCAGGTCGCGTTGAAAAAGACGACCGGTACCGAGCTTGGTGAAGATGGCACCGAAACGGTTGTGGCAGAAACAATCACCGGCTTTTTGACCGCGGTGCCGAACGAAGGGGAAGATTTCCCGTCGACACGTTTGGCTCGTATTGCTACCATGGTCGGCAGCAACGGCGGCTTTGTGCAGGATGACGGTACGGTTATGGGGGCGCAAGGTATCTGGCAGTTGACCGACGCCAGTGAGGTCGGTCTGGGCGGCCTGCCTCCGCGGACTTTTGTGGTTTCTTCCCTGCAACCGATTTCTTCCCAGGGGCTGGCCAACGAAGACGTTTTGCACCGTAAAACCGAACGGCAGAACGACTATGTGCTGAACTCGATGGAAACAGACCTGTTTATGAGCTATAACGACAAAAACCACAATATCCGCCAGGTTAACCAGATTATCATGCAGCCGCAGTTGGAATGGATGTTGGGCGGCGATGAAAATGATTTTACCCGCAGTACGGATGATACGCCGACTATGGAATACGGACAAACCTACGAGGCCAATCTGGATTATACCCTTTATATCGGCGAGAAGGGCGGTGCCTATATGGAAGGCAACCTGGCCGCGCTGTCCTCGCTGTTTACGGTCAGAAGCGAAGAGGGAGAAAACGGCGGTATCAAATATTATGAAACCAATACTTCCACG
Source organism: uncultured Alphaproteobacteria bacterium (assembly GCA_944390375.1). Classification (GTDB taxonomy): domain Bacteria; phylum Pseudomonadota; class Alphaproteobacteria; order RF32; family CAG-239; genus JAFUYI01. The sequence continues at coordinate 7,936 of CALXPZ010000055.1, forward strand.
GATACGACGGATCCGACCAACCCGGTAACAACGACGAACAAGGGCAACGCCGTATTCAGCGTTACGTCGGACAAAATGGAGTATGGCAATATCGACGGGGCGACGGCAGGTGTTTTGCTGACGGTGGATAAAGGTGGAGAAGCAGACGGCGGTTCGATGACTTTTGTTTCCAAAACGACCGATACCGACGGTGTTACCGGAGAAACGACGGTTTCGGGGACGCAATCTCTGATTGCCGCCAATGCTGCGCGTGTCAATGTGATGGACGGGGCTTTGAGCGTACGCAATCCGAACCAAGGTCCGGATGGTGGAAAATATGATGATAATGATACAGGTGAGTGGGCAAATGATCAGTCTACACCGGGTGTTATTGTCGGCGGTGGCGATATCTATAAAGGTGCTTATACAACCTATAGCTA
>CALXPZ010000056.1 GCA_944390375.1 uncultured Alphaproteobacteria bacterium
AACCAGCGCGGCGGTGGCGTCGATCATGCCGTAAAAACGGCGGTCGTAATTTTCCGGCATATAATTGGCAAAGTTCCGGGGCACGTCTTTCAACATACTCCGGGGATGAATCAGCCCTTTTTCCAGAGCCATGGCATAGATAAACGGCTTCATGACCGAACCGGGCGAGCGATATGCCCGGGTACCGTCCACCTGGCCTTCAATCCGTTCGTTCCAAAAATCGGCGGATCCGGCTTTCGCCAACACCGACATATCCCGACGGTCGACGATCAGCGCGGCGGCATTGTTGACGCCGACTTTTTTCTTGTCTTTCAGATAATTGTCGATAATTTCTTCAAGCATTGCCTGATAATTGAGATCAAGCGTTGCCGCAACATTCCCGCGGAAGTGTTCCTTTAACTGACGAACGGCGTGCGGCGCTTCAAAAGGACGATTGAGCGCAATCGACAAAGGCAGCTCCGCCGCTTTCTTCCCGTCGCCGTAAGTTTTTTCAAAAGACTCGGCCAGCCGCTCAAACGCCCGCCCGGCCTCTTCCCGTCCCTCTGCCCGGTGTAGACTGCGGGCGGACGGATTTTGCGGAATCACCGTCAGTGTCAGGATCTGACGGAGGTTCAGCTCCGCCGGCGGCACACCGAAATAAATAAGCGACGCCGCCCCGATTCCCTCGATATTCATACCATAAGGAGCAAGGTTAAAATAAGCTTCCAAAATTTCTTCCTTGGAATAAAACATTTCAATCTGAACAGCCCTCAGCATCTGCTCCAGCTTGCCGGCAACGGTCGAGGAATCAATATTATAAACCAGCCGCGCCAGCTGCATGGTAACCGTCGACGCCCCCTGCCGACGCCCGCCGGCCGCCATCTCGGCCAATGCTTTCAGCGTCCGCAGCGGATTAACGCCGAAATGTAAAAAGAAATATCTGTCTTCGTAAAGCAGCAGCGCCTTAACCGCGTCTTCCGGAATTTGTGCAAACTCCGTTCGCAAGCGGTATTTTTCATCCATGCTGAGACCGAGATTCATCAGCCGTCCGTTCCTGTCAAAAACCGCCGTCGAATAAGTATAGCGTTCCAACAGCGCCGGCCGGGGCACAATCAGCCGCACGACCGCTGCCGTCAAAATCAGCACGGCGGCAGCGGCTGCCAGCTTTTTCTTGCCGACCGGAAAAAACATTTAGCGGCTCACGCTTATCCTGCCGGCTCCGCTATTGGCCGAAACGCCGGGATCATACAGGGCTTCCGCAAACGCCGCCGGCACCGTAAAGTCGCCCTCCGCAATCACCCGTGCGCGGTAGCTCACTTCTTTCTCGGCATCTTCCGCCGCCAGATAAATCAGCGCCCGGTCTTCTTTCAGTTCGGAACTGTCGGTTTTTCCCGCCACCGAATTTTGCACCATTTCCAGGCAGCCGGGGATCATGTCGGTAATCGCCACGTCGTTGATGTAGCTGCCCTGCAGATAGCGGATTTTCAAAACCACGGTGATTTCATCGCCGATCTTGGCGCTAACGAGCGGGTTGCCGTCTTTGTCCCGATATTCCTTGCTGATTTCCAACCCGTTGGAAACGGCTTTTTCAACCGGCGTTTTGGCATATCCCTGCTGTTTGACGACGTAAAAGAACGGCTCTTTGGCCGATATCGTCAGCTTTTCAACCGACGGATCGAGCGCCATTTTCCCGTTTTCCGCCTTTTGTCCGTTAAAGAGGATATCACCGTCGTTCTGCTTTTGTCCGAAAGCATTAAGCGCCAGGAGCGAATATGCCGACTGTATGGTCGTAAAATTGCCGGTTTTTAACGGTTCAAGCAAAGCTTCCACGCTTTTCTGCCTGAGGTTTTTCAGTTCATCGGGGAAATGAACGGCCGCAAGGTAAATATAACGAGCGTCATCAACGCTGTTGCTGCCGAATTTGTAGAAACCTGACAATTCTCTGGCCTTGGCGTCATCTTGCAGCAGCTTGTTGGCTGCCGCCAGATAAGCCGCCGCCAGCGTTTCCCTTGCCGTTTTGTTTTCATCCAAATTAAGCTCGTCTTCAATCTTGACCAGATAACCGGAGGTAATTTCCCCGTTTAAGGTCAGAATATACGCGGCATAAGCAGGATTGCTGTCGGCCGGACCGCTGACTTTACGGGCAGCCACCGAACGAACATAAGCGGCCGCACGGTCAAACATTCCCTGCGGTACCTCAAACCCGTTTTTCTTCGCCTCGGTCAGGAAGTGGAAAGCATACAGGCTGTCAAACTCATCGGCCGGCAGCCACGACGACTGCCAGGCGCGGAAACCGCCCTCCAACGTCTGCCGCGCCGCCAGTTTGGCAATCACGTCGTCATAAACGGCATAGACGTCAAAATCACCGAGCAGCTCCGGCTTGTTAAAGAAAATCTCCATGGCCGGGAAAATCTTGCTGACTGACTGTTCGCTGCAATAATGCGGAAAAGCGTCCAGATAAGCCAGCAACCCGTCGGTCAGAACCAGCGGCGAAAACGAGGCGGAAATTTCCTGCCGGCGGTATTCCTCGTACATCGGTCTGACAAAATTTTCCAGCTTAAGCGTACCGGTGCTAAATCCCATTTTCAGATCCGTTTCATAAGCATTGGCCGGGCGCACACCGATATCATAGGAAATACGGGAAGATTCGGCATTGTTCTGTTTGTTGACCGCGGTAAAGACCAAAGCCGACGATCCCGGTTTTTCGGCTGCTCTCAGCCGGAAACGCGCCTGTCCCTCCTCTCGGGCGGAAAGTTCCAGCAGCCGCGTGTCGCCGTCGACGATTTCCAGCCCCTGCCCCACGGCCAGCCGGACTTCTGCCGGAATTTTGCCTGCCCGGTCTTTGAGCATATTGGTAACGCTGACACCGACCGTAAACTCATCTCCCGGAGAAACGTTATATGGCCCCGACGGCACCATGGCAAAATCGCCGCTGACGGCAACCGGCGCCTCGGTCTGTCCCATTCTGCTTTCAGAAACGGCGACCGCCATCACCTTGATTTCGCCGTTAAAGTTTTCCGGCACCCGGTAAGTATAAGTTCCCCCGTCCGGCCCGGCAGGAAGAATCCCGCTCCAAAAAGCAACCGGCTGGTCGCGCCGGCGCGAAAACGGGTTGCGCCGCTGGTCAATACCGGCTGCCGCTCCTGCATCGCCGCCGATTCCTTTAAGATAGCGGACGATTTTCATATCCGGCAAAATCAGATCCAAAATCTGCATGGTAACAACCTGCAGCGCTTTTTTGGGCATAAAATACTCAAGCGGTTTGGGCAGCTTGTAATCCGCCACCTGCAAAATCCCCGTATTAACGCCGTAAAGAACAATCTCTCCCGGCTGCGTCGTCCGGTAACCGATTGTGAGCTCCTGTCCCGGTTTGACCGTTTTCGGCACCGTCAGCCGGGTTTCCAGCCGGCGCGCTTCTTTGTTGATGGAAAAAGGCACCACCGCATAGCTGAGCGGAGAAACAAAAATCTTATCGGATTCCGTGCTTCTGACCCAGGAGACATTAAGATACGCGTTGCCCTCGACATTTTCCGGCAGTACAATTTCTTCGGTAACGGAAGGCGTTTCGGATCTGAACCATTTCCAGGCATACACTTTGTCGCGTTCAATGGTGATCAGGCCATATCCCGAATACGGCGCCGAAATCTGCATCTGGATAGCCTCGCCGCCTTTATACTCGTCCTTGTTCAGGCGCACCGACAAACCGGCTTCCTGATCGGCGGCATAAGAAGTATTTGTGCTACCGGCCACCTGATAAGCGATTTTGGCGACAATCCGTCCCTTATCATCGGCCAGTTGCAAATGATAATAGCCGGGTTTTGTCGTATCCAGCTCATACGCCGCCCCTTCGGCTCCGATGGCAAAAGGCTGTTTTAACAGTTCTTTTTCCACCGGCACCATCTGATAACGGTAAGTCCGGTCGGGCATCTGCACCAGGCTGGAAACATACTCCCGCCGGTAAACCGACAGCAAAAGGTTGTCAACCGCAATCTGCCGCAAAGTATTGTCAACGGCAACCAGCCGGATTTTCCGCCCGGCCGATTTGTAAATATAATTCAAATCACCGTCCGCTTTGTAACCGACCAGATATTCGTTGGGCGATACCAATATCTCCGTTTGTGTCGAAACACCTCTGCCGCCGGTCAGTTCCATACCGTCGGCCCACACATCCAGCCGGTACGTCCCGGCCTCAACCGCGGTCAGGTCAATATCAAACTGCGCGTTGCCGTTTTTGTCTGTTACCGCCTCCGGCAGCTCCTGACGGTAAGTATGGAGCGTTACCCCTTCCGCCTTGAGCGGATCGCGGAAATTATACCCTTTGTACTCGTCAAAGGCAAAACCGGTCGGCGTCAGCACATAGCCGCCTTTAACCGTATGCCCGCCGGCAGGGTTGCCGTAAAGATTTTGCAGTTTCACCCCGGCCTTAACCGCTTTCCGGTTATACCAGCCCCTGACCGGCTCTCCGTCAAGCGACAGTTTAATCCGCATGGTATCCGGATTAAACTCCTGCACGTTAAACTCAACGGAGGCGATATGATAATATTCG
>CALXPZ010000057.1 GCA_944390375.1 uncultured Alphaproteobacteria bacterium
CGGCAGCGCCGCCATTGTGCAACAACACACGGCAAGCAAACATAACCATACGGTTTTGTACAATATTCTCATAGCCTTTCCCCCTCGTATCCTCTCAAATTGACCCAGGTGATGTAAAATATTGTACATTTTACTGCGCCGCTTTTTTTCTTCGCTAACCCTTGATTTTTGGTCTTGATTTTTGATGAATTTTAACGTACGTTTTTTTGCGACAGTTCAAAAAAACAAAAATCCCGTTGATTTCCAACGGGATTTTGAGGTTTAAAAATGAAATCCCGGCGGATAAACCGCCGGGATTTCTGAGAAACCGTTAAGATTTTAAAAAGTCTTATTTGACTTCTTCAAAATCGGCATCAACAACCTTGTCGTCTTTCGGCGCTTCGGAAGTTCCCGCTCCTGCACCGGCAGCACCGGCCGAAGCATTTGCCGCACCGGCGTTCTTATACATTGCTTCGCCGAGTTTTAACGAAGCCTGCATCAGGCTTTCGCTCTTTTCTTTGATGACGGCCAAGTCATCGGCCTCAAGCGCCGTTTTCAGCGCTTTGATTTCGGTTTCGATTGCCTGTTTGTCGGCTTCCGAAATCTTGTCGGCGTTTTCTTTCAAGGTTTTTTCGGTTGCATGAACCAGTCCTTCCGCCTGGTTTTTCGCTTCTACCGCTTCTTTTTTCTTCTTATCGGCTTCGGCGTTGGCTTCTGCGTCTTTGACCATTTTTTCAATATCGGCATCGCTTAAGCCGCCGCTGGCTTGAATACGGATGGCCTGTTCTTTGTTGGTTGCCTTGTCTTTGGCGGAAACGTTAACAATGCCGTTGGCGTCAATATCAAAGGTAACTTCAATTTGCGGCATACCGCGCGGTGCCGGCGGAATACCGACCAGATCAAACTGGCCGAGCAGTTTGTTGTCGGCGGCCATCTCACGCTCACCCTGGAAAACCCTGATGGTAACCGCGGTCTGGCCGTCTTCGGCCGTTGAAAAGACTTGCGATTTACGGGTCGGAATGGTGGTGTTGCGGTCGATCAAACGGGTGAACACGCCGCCCAAAGTTTCAATACCCAGCGACAGCGGGGTAACGTCCAAAAGCAGCACGTCTTTGACATCGCCCATCAGCACGCCGCCCTGAATAGCGGCGCCGACGGCAACCACTTCATCCGGGTTAACGCCTTTGTGCGGATCTTTGCCGAAGATTTCTTTTACTTTTTCCTGAACTTTCGGCATCCGGGTCATACCGCCGACCAGAATAACCTCGCTGACTTCGTTGGCTTTAAGCCCAGCATCGGCCAGAGCTTTGCGACAGGGTTCGACCGTGCGTTCAATCAGATCATCGACCAGCGATTCCAGTTTGGCGCGGGTCAGTTTGATGTTCAGATGTTTCGGACCGGTCGCGTCAGCGGTAATAAACGGCAGGTTGACATCGGTTTGGGTAGCCGAAGAAAGTTCGATTTTGGCTTTTTCCGCCGCTTCTTTCAGACGTTGTAACGCCAAGCGGTCGTTTTTCAGATCAATGCCGTTTTCTTTTTTGAACTCATCCGACAGGTAATTAACGATTCTCTGGTCAAAATCTTCACCGCCGAGGAAAGTATCGCCGTTGGTGGATTTAACTTCAAATACGCCGTCGCCGATTTCCAGAATGGAAATATCAAACGTACCGCCGCCCAGGTCATAAACCGCGATGGTACCGTTTTTGTTCTTGTCCAAACCATAAGCCAAAGCGGCTGCCGTCGGTTCGTTGATGATACGCAGCACGTCAAGTCCCGCGATTTTACCGGCGTCTTTGGTTGCCTGACGCTGGGAGTCGTTAAAATAAGCAGGAACGGTAATAACCGCCTTGTCAATTTTTTCACCCAGATAGCTTTCGGCATATTCTTTGATTTTCTGCAAAACAATGGCCGAAATCTGCGACGGGGCATATTTCTGTCCTTTAACTTCTACCCAGGCATCGCCGTTGTCACCGGGAACAATTTTGAAAGGAACCAGTTTTTTGTCCTTTTCGACTTCCGGCGAGTCATACCGCCGACCGATCAGACGTTTGATGGCAAACAAGGTGTTTTCCGGGTTGGTAACGGCCTGGCGTTTTGCCGCGGCACCGACCAGACGTTCGTTGTCGGTAAAAGCAACAATAGACGGCGTTGTACGAGCGCCTTCGCTGTTTTCCAAAACCTTGGCTTCCCCGCCTTCCATAACCGCAAAGCAGGAGTTTGTCGTACCAAGGTCAATACCTATAACTTTATTGCTCATAATTTTTTCCCTCATAAATTTAACTTGCTAAACTTTTATATAGGGAGCTTGATTTTCATAAGCAATAGCCACAAATGTTTTTTTTATAAAAAATAAGCCGGGGACGATTTTTGCCCCCGGCTGCGAAAATTGATTCTCTCTTATTTGCCGATGTCGAAGCCGCTTCTTCCGTTTTCAAGAACCGTACTGGCAAAGGCAAAGTCGTTTTGGTTGCAGGAATAGATACGGTACAAAATATCTCCGGCCGTTACCTTGTCTCCCGTTTTCCGGAACAGGTCGACGCCGGCGCCCGGATATTGTCCGCTGCCGCACAAAACCGCCAACCGGGAAATAAAAGCGTTGTCTATCTTTTTAACGACGCCGTCCGTATCGGCCACGATGTCGCGGGTCAGATGACCGAGCTGCATTTGTTCTTTTGCCTTGCCCTGGGCTTTGATGATCTGTTCCATCGCGTCCAGCGCCTTGCCCGATTTCAGCAGTTCGCGGGCAACCACATACCCCTGTCCGCCCCGCAGTTTGGGGTCAAATTCCAAAATCCGCCCGGCCAGGAACAAAGATTTTTCTTTTAAGTCTTCCGGTGCGTCTTCCTTGTTTTTCAAAACCTTCATCACATCGCGTGCTTCCAGCGCCGCTCCGATACCGAAACCGATCGGTTCCGAACCGTCGGTAATAACGACGTCGACGTTGATGTCCATCATATCGCCCACATACTCAATCAGCTTGCGCAGGCGCATAGCCTCCTGCGTGCTGCGCACCCGCGTGCGCGGCCCGACGGGAATATCAATCAAAAGATGGGTAACGCCGGCGGCCATTTTGGTTGCCAGAACAGAGGCAATGCTGCGTTCGAGTGTTGCCAAGCCGTTTTGCTGTTCAACCATGGTAATAATTTTGTCGGCCGGAGCAATTTCCAGCTTTTCCAGATTAACGATTGCGCCCCGTTTTTCCTGAACCTGTTTTTTCAGACTGCGGACATCCAGATCAATCCCCGCCAGCATGGCCATCGTATCGGCTGCGCTGGTACTGCCGTTTAAAGAAGGAGAAACGGTTTTGGGTATCGGTAGCCCGTAAGCGGCCACAATCGCGGTTAAAATGAGATCCGCCTTGTTTCCCGGAACATCGCCCAGGCAATAATGATCGGCCACGATTTCCTCGCTGCCCCAGTCGATAATGCGGTCGCCGCGCAAAGCTTCGGCCAGGGAAAGCAATTCGCCGGGAGTGATAAATGATCCGGCCGCCACCAGAAAGGAGGCAATGTCCATGTTAGAGTATCGGCGGGCGCTGATGTCGGCGATGATGGCGGAATATTCTTCCGTACTCAGAATATTGCCGGCAATTTTGCGGCGGACGGAAGTCAGACTCGGCGCCGGCGGGGTCAATGTCAGCGAAACTTTGGAGCCTTCCGGCAGGCCGATCTGCTTGAAAGCTTCCGTATTGAGCCCCAATTCATCGGGTCGGAGAATCTTGCTACTGTCGACAATCTGCAAAAAAGCATAAACCGGCTCGCTGCCGCCGTGGATTTCTATCCGGGTCATGGTTTTGATGTTGTCTATCTTATAAACCGGACAATCACGGTGGATATAAGCGATGTTCTCGTTAAAAGAAGAAACCGGGAGATGTTTAAGTTCTAGCATGATCCTGCTCCTGATTTTTTTTTGGGGGGGGCAGCCGCAAGGCGGCTTAAAACGCGTCCCCGCTATTTTTTATGTTTACCGGTTTCCTTTTTGATGTTTTCTTTTTTGTCGGCTTCGGCTTTAACCGGTTCGTTTTTTCCTGTGTCCGCTTTGTTTTCTTTTGTTTTATAGGTCAGCAGGCTCAAAATCTTAACCAGTGTCGGTTTCATTTCCGCACGGGTAACGACGATGTCGACCATACCGTGTTCGCGTAAATATTCCGCCCGCTGGAAACCTTCCGGCAGTTTTTCGCGAATGGTCTGCTCAATCACGCGGGGGCCGGCAAATCCGATCAGACAGCCTTTTTCGGCAATATGAATGTCGCCGAGCATGGCAAAGGAGGCGGAAACGCCGCCGGTGGTCGGATCGGTCAGGATGGAAATAAACGGCAAGCCGTTTTCTTTGACTTGGTTGACGGCGGAAGTAGTGCGCGCCATCTGCATCAGCGACAAAATACCTTCCTGCATGCGAGCGCCGCCGGAAGTGGCTACCGTAATCAGCGGAATTTTGTGTTTGATCGCCTCTTCGGCCGCTCGGACGATACCTTCGCCGACGGCCATGCCCATCGAGCCGCCCATAAACGAAAAGTCAAGCGCGGCCAACACGCATTCAATGCCGCCGATAGTTCCTTTGGCTACCTTAATGGCATCCTGATTGCCGGTAGATTTTCGGTAAGCTTTCAGTCTGTCCGTATATTTTTTTGTGTCTTTGAACTTAAGCGGATCTTCTTTTGTTTCCGGCAGTTTGATTTCCGTAAAATTACCGTCGAACAAAAGTTTCAGCCGTTTATCGAGATAAAGACGGAGATGGTGTCCGCATTTAGGGCAGACATACCAGGTTTTTTTCAGCTCCTTGGAAAAGAGCAATTCGCCGCAGCCGGGGCATTTCAGCCACAGGTCGTCAGCGATTTCTTTAGGGGTTGTTTTTTTTATTTTCGGGCGGACAAAGTCAGACAGCCAGTTCATAAGTTTAATCCTCGTAACAATTTACAAACACCAGAAATCGTCGGATTTCTCGTTTTTGCTTTTGAATAAATTTGAAATTTTGCTTTTCAACCCGGGTTTGGCGGGAGTGTTTTTCAGATAAGCAAGCGGCGGCTCCGATTTAGCCTTGGCATTTTCCAGGTCGCCTTTTAAACTTTCTATCTTGCCGGCCAGATCCTGCTGCTCGCGGCTGAGTTTTTTGTTTTGTTTCTGCTGGGCGCGCAGAGCGCTGCGCAAGGGCGCGTAAGAAAGCCAGGAATCCAGTTTGCCGACAATATATCCGAAAACGACAAAGACAATGATGGCAACGCTCAAAGATATTGTAATTTCGATATCGAACGGCCACAGGCTGAAAACGGCCATATCGTTGTTTACAAAAGCAAATACCGCCACAATAACGATCAGGGGCAGTCCGATTATCATTTTTACAAAACTCATAGTCTTGCCTTTCTTAAAAGTGAGGCAGAAATTTATTCTGCCTTGTTTAACAGTTCGTATAATTGTTTTCCGGCTTTAAAATGCGGAATATTTCTGGCTTCAACGCTCAGTTTTTCGCCGGTACGCGGATTTTTGGCAATCCTTGGCGACCGAGCACGGATTGAAAAAGCGCCGAACCCGCGGAACTCGACACGCTCACCGTTGGACAGCGCGTCGATAATGCTTTCCAGAATAACGGTTACGATCCGGTCTATGTCTTTAACGGTCAGACTGGGGTTTTTTGCTGCGATTCTTTCAATTAATTCAGATTTAGTCACTTTCATACCTCTTTGTTGTGTTTGAATTGTAAGTTAACTGTTTTTGTTTTATAAATCAATACATCTTTGTTGCATAAAACATTTTTTAAGTTTTTTCAACTTGCTGCCAGCCTGTTTGCGGGAGCCTCGTTTCCTTCCGGCTCCGGTTCCAGCGCCTCTATTTTATCAATTCGCCGGCCGATTTTAGCAGAAGAAATTTTAATGTCATTAATATCTTTCCCCGCCTGTTCAAAATGGCGGCAAAGGCTGTCTACCCGTTCGTCCAGGCGGCAGATGTCTTCGGTCAGCAGGCCGACTTCTTTCTGGATAATGCCGGCCTGTTCCTGCATCCGGGCGTCTTTGAGCACCGCGCGGATGGTGTTGAGGGTTGCCATCAACGTGGTCGGCGACACAATCCAGACCCGCATCTGATAAGAATATTCGACAACCTCTCTGAAATTGGCATAAAGTTCGGCATAAACGGATTCCGCCGGCAAAAACATCAGGGCGGATTCTGCCGTTTCTCCCGGGATAATATATTTTTCGGCAATGTCTTTAATATGTTTGGCTACCGATATTTTGAAAAAGCGCTCGGCCTCCTGTTTTTCTTTTTCGTTTTTTGCCTGCCGGAGAGCCTGATAGCTTTCGAGCGGAAACTTGGAATCTATGGCGATCGTTCCCGGCGGGTTTGGCAGCTTGAGCACGCAGTCGGCGCGTTTTTGGTTGCTTAAAACCGTCTGGAAAGAATAAGCCGACGGCGGCAACAGGGAGGTAACCAGATCGTTTAGCTGAATTTCTCCGAAAGCGCCGCGCGCTTGTTTGTTGGAAAGAATTTCCTGCAAAGAAACCACCTGTTCGGAAAGGGCGGAGATCTTTTCCTGCGCGGCGTCTATTTTGGCCAGCCGTTCACGCAAAAGCCCGAGAGTGGCATCGGTTTTGCTGCTGGAAAGCTGTAATCCCTCGCCGACCTGACGGGTAACCTGCAACAGCTTTTCGTCGATCAGTTTCAAAAGGGAAAGTTTTTGCTCGTTGACGGCTCTCGTGATTTTGTCCTGCTCCAGCGCATAATGTTCGGAAAGCTGGCTCAGTCGACCGGAAAGCTCCATCTGCGAGCGCAGCAGGGCTGAGGTATCCGTACCGCCGCCTTTGCCCCGCAGCCAAAAAAGCACGGCAGTTGCCGTTATCAAAAGGGCAACCGCCGCCATCAATAAAATTTCAAGCAGAGAAAAAGACATATCCGGGCTTTCAGGCCTCAATATTCAGATTGCGTCCCATTTCCAGGAATTTTTCGTTGCGCTGCTTTTTCAGGTTATCGCGGGAAAGCGAAAGCAATTCCTGCAAATGTTTATAAATACAGTCGCCGACCCGTTCAATCGTGGTTACGGTGTCGCGGTGCGCTCCGCCGTCTGGTTCGGGGATGATTTCGTCAATAACGTTTAAGGCTTTCAAATCCTGAGCTGTCAGTCTGAGAGCCTCGGCCGCGTCTTTGGCCTTGTCGCCGGAGCGCCACAAAATGGAGGCGCAACCTTCCGGAGAAATGACGGAATAAATGGAGTTTTCAAGCATCAACACCCGGTTTGCGGCCGCAATCGCGATTGCCCCGCCAGAACCGCCCATGCCGATAACGACGGAAATCAGCGGAACTTTGATCTGGAGACATTTTTGAATGGAAGAAGCAATGGCTTCCGCCTGGCCGCGTGCTTCCGATTCGATCCCCGGATAAGCGCCGTCGGTATCGACAAAGCAGATAACCGGCAGGTTAAACTTGTCGGCCAGTCCCATCAGGCGTTGCGCTTTACGGTATCCTTCCGGCTTGGCCATACCGAAATTGTATTTGACCCGGGTTTCGAGGTCGCGTCCCTTTTCCTGGCCGAGGACAACGACGGAAACGCCTTTGAAACGTCCGATTCCCCCGATCATGGTCGCGTCGTCGGCAAACAGCCTGTCGCCGCATAAGGGAACAAAATCTTCAATCAGCCCGTTGATGTAATCCAGGCACTGCGGCCGTTCGGGGTGGCGTGCGATTTGCACCCGCTGCCACGGCGTCAGGTTGGCATAAGACAATTTAATCTGTTTTTCCAGCTTCAGCTGCAAACGGTTGAGTTCCTTGTCAATATCGACATCGCTGTCTTTGGCCAGCGTGTTCAGCATTTTGATTTTTTCTTCAATTTCGTTAATCTTTTTTTCAAAATCCAAAACGGCAGGTTGATTTTCACTCATAGTTAATTCTTCTTTCGATATTTTAACAACTTCCGTCGTGATAACACATTTTATCTTAAATTTCGACTCTTATTTTTAAAAATTGTGAATAGTGCGATTTTCAGGGGTTATAAAATATTTGATTGAAAAATCGGGCGAATATATTTAGTATGGCAGAATAATTTATTTGCAGATAAGGAGAAGAACGCCGTGCTCACTTTCAGCTTTTTTACCGCCGTATTCCTGACGCTTTCGTGGCTTATGTATATGGGGACGTATCTCTATGCCCGCCTGGGCGGCATTGCTCCTTCCGGTCTGGGGCTGACGGATCTGGTTGTTTATACGGCCGTAACGACGGTACCGCTGTTTCTGATCTGGATGATATGGGGTGCCTTTTATCGTTTTCGTCATGAAGGAAATCTCCGGCGCCAGCTGAAAGGCATGGAACTGCAAATCAGGCAAAACCAGGAGCTTTCCGCGCTTTCGGCTCGTCTTTTTTATCACGCAGAGCAAAACCGGCGGAATTATTTTATTCTCGGACAAACGGAGCTTTTTATCGGCGAGCTGAACGGCTTGCTGGCGGATATGCTGCAGCGTTATAACTTTATCAGTGATTCCGATACCGCAAAATTGTGGGATACGGCAGGCAAGGGCAACAAATGGGGCTTTGCCCGCACTCTGATCAATTTGGAAAATACCGGCGTTGATTTTGAAAACCGTCTCTATCGCCGCGCGGTCAGGGAAACAATGCTGCGGGGAACCATCAACGAATTTTGCGCCCGCTATGCCCGTCTGTTGGATCTGTTGAAAGCTCATGATCAGGAGAAAATTTTTCTGAACATAATCGAAACCGGTTCTTTCGGCAAAGCTTTTGCCATTCTTGCCACCGTCGCCGACCGCCTGCAGGAGTCGGATAAGCAGGAAGAAACCGACGAGCCGGAATTGTTTGCCGCCGACGAATTACTGAGTTCAAAACCGGAAACCGGCGAAACCGGAACTAAAGAAGTTCCCGCTGCGGAAGAGCAGGCGGCGTCCCCGGCCGACACGGAAGAAGAAAACCCGTCTCAGACGTCTCCGACTGCCGCGGAAGAAAAAAATGCTGCCGCTGAGATAAATGCTCCGGCATCGGAAGAAAAAAACGTGAAAAAGGATCAAGAAACGGCCGACAATGACATCAGTCTGGAAGAAGAAATCAGCCGGATGTTTGCCGGAGCCGGCGTCCGCGGTGATGAAAACGAGGAAGAAAAAACGGATTCGCCCGGAAAAATGCCGTTGTTTCCGAAATTTGCCAATTTATTTAAACGTAAGAAGAAAAAAGAAAAAGATTACGTGCCCGATGGCGGAATAGATCCTTTGACGCTGGCGCTGGAACGCAGTTTCGGAAAATTGTCGGATACGGCGCCGGTTACCGCCTCCCGGCTGTATAAGGTGTTAAACGAAGGGGAAAAAGACGGCGGCGATGCTGAAAACCGGGAAAAATTTGCGTTTACGGGCACCAATGAAACTATCCTTAAACTCCAGCAGGAATTGGAAAAACTGAAAAACCCGGATGCCCGGCGGGAGGAAAGCGAACCGGAAAAAGATGCTGAAAAAAGCGCGTAAAATAGCCTCTCTGGTACTGCTGTCGTTCGTTTTTTGCTCCGTTTCCGCCGCCGGCGAAACGGAAAGCATTGCCCTTTACGGCAACCCGAAATATACCGGCGCCTGGCAGCATTTTGACTATGCCGACCCCGATGCCGTTAAGGGCGGGCGGATCGTGCTGCCGGCCTACGGTACGTTTGATAACTTCAATCCGTTTATATTCAAGGGGATTGCTGCCACCCAGGTTGCTGCGCTGACCATGGATTCGCTGGCGGTGGTGCCCGATGACGACATCACGACTGCCTATCCGCTGATTGCCAAAAAGTTTGATTTAACTGATGATTATATCGAATTTTTTATCGACGAACGCGCCCGTTTTGCCGATGGTTCCGAGGTTACCGCCGACGATGTCATCTTCAGCTACCAAAGCCTGATCGAAAAAGGTTCGCCGCTTTACAAAATTTACTATGCCGATGTCGAAAAAGCGGAAAAAACCGGCGACTTAAGCGTGCGTTTTTATTTCAAAAAGGGAAGCAATAACAAAGAACTGCCGCTGATTTTGTCGCGAATGCTGATTTATTCCGAAAAAGACTGGCAGGGTAAAGATTTTGCCAAGCCGTATCTTAAAGCGCCGCTCGGCAGCGGCCCTTATGTTTTGACCGATTTTCAGACCAACAAATACCTGGTGTTTAAGCGCAATCCCGACTATTGGGCCAAAGATCTGCCGTCGCGCAAAGGCTTTTTTAATTTTGACGAGATACGCTACGACTACTATCAGGATACGACGGTTACTTTGCAGGCGCTTTTTTCCGGCAATATCGATGTGCGGGAGGAATATATCGCCAAGATCTGGGCAACCGGCTATGACAACGACAAAGTCAAAAGCGGAGAAATCGTCAAAGAGGAAATTCCCCACAGCGAAACCGCGCGTCTGCAAAACTTTGCTTTCAACATCAGGCGGCCGCAGTTTGCCGACCGGCGGGTGCGCGAGGCCGTCGGTTATGCTTTCAACTTTGAATGGGCGAAAAAAAATCTTTTTTACAATCAGTATGAACGCCTGACCAGCTATTTTACCAACAGCGGTATGGAGGCAACCGGCCTGCCCCGGGGGCGCGAGCTGGAAATTTTGGAACAGTTCCGCGGTCAGCTGCCGGAAAGCGTTTTTACCGTTCCGCCCGCCAACCCCGTTTACGGCGATTATCTCTCGGCGCGTGAAAATTTGCGGCACGCGGTTGCTCTGCTCAAAGACGCCGGTTACGATTTTGTCGACGGCAAAATGACCCATCTTGCGACCGGCCGGCCGCTTAAGTTTGAAATTTTAAGCAACTCGGCCAACGGCAGTTCTTTTACCCGGGTGATGCTGCCCTTTTTGCAAAACCTGAAAAAGATAGGTATTGACGCCTCGTTCCGCAATCTGGAAGTCAATGTTTTCAAAAACCGGCTCGACAATTTCGATTTTGACATCGCCATCATCACCTTTCCCATAAGCCGCCTGCCCGGCAACGAACAAAAAGAATTCTGGGGCAGCGCCAGCGCCGACGCCAAAGGCAGCTTTAACCTCGTCGGCATTAAAAATCCGGTGGTTGACAAACTCTTGGACGGTCTGGTTTCCGCTCAGACAAAAGAAGATTACGAGGCGCATATCCGCGCGCTTGACCGGGTGCTCTTAAACGAACACTATATCATTATGCAATGGTATGCCCCGCGCAAACAGGTGGCCTACCACAACAAATTTGCCCACCCGCAGACGGATCTTAAAGTCGGTTTCCAGCCCTATACCTGGTGGATAAAGGAGGATAAACGCTGATGCGCAATTATATCATCAAAAGACTGCTCCTGATTCCTCTGACCCTGCTCGGTATTTTGCTGATCAACTTTGCGATTATCCAGCTGGCGCCGGGCGGTCCGGTCGAGCATACGCTGGCCAAATACCGCGGGATGAACGTTGACGCCACCGCACAGATATCCTCAAGTGCGGAAATGCGGATGAACGGCGGCGACGGTATGTACCGCGGGGCGCAGGGCGTGCCCGAAGAGCTGGTTAAAGAGTTGGAAAAACAGTTTGGTTTTGACAAACCGGTGCACGAGCGCCTGTGGAAAATGATCAAAGACTATGCCTGTTTTGATTTCGGCCGCAGCTACTATCAGGACAAAAGTGTGCTTGAACTCATCGGCGAGAGAATGCCGGTTTCGATTTCCTTAGGCCTCTGGTCAACGCTGATTATTTATCTGATCGCCATTCCTCTCGGAATAAAAAAGGCAGTCGAGGACGGCTCAAAATTTGATATGTGGACGTCTTTTGCGGTCGTGCTCGGGTCGGCGGTGCCGGTTTTTCTGTTTGCCGTTTTCCTGATAGTCTTTTTTGCCGGCGGCACCTATTTGCAATGGTTTCCGCTCCGGGGACTGACCTCGGACAACTGGGACGAACTGAGCCTCGTCGGCAAGATTTTGGATTATTTTCATCACATTGCGCTGCCGGTAACGGCAATGGTCATCGGCGGTTTTGCCAGTCTGACCATGCTGACCAAAAATTCTTTTCTCGAAGAGCTGAACAAGCCCTACGTGCTGACCGCCCGTGCCAAAGGCTTAAGCAAAAACCGGGTACTTTACGGCCATGTCTTCCGCAATGCCATGCTGATTGTGATTGCCGGTTTCCCCTCTCTTTTGATAAAAATGCTGTTTACCGGCTCGCTGCTGATTGAGGTCATATTTTCCCTCAACGGCATCGGGCTGCTCGGCTACGAGGCCATCATGACCCGCGATTATCCGGTTGTGTTCGGCACTTTGTATATTTTTGCGCTGCTCGGGTTGGTTTTAAAACTGCTGAGCGACATCACCTATTCGCTGGTCGATCCGCGGATAAATTTTGAAAAGATATGATTTTATCTGATAAGATCCGGTAAAATCCGTTAATAGACGAAAGAAAAGGGAAAAAACTTGCCCTGCCGGGTGAAAAACGGCGGAAATTTGCACTTAAAAACTTGCCAATTTTTTGTCTTTGCGCTATTTTAAGCCCTGATTTTTAACAGGACAACGGAAAATATGACAGATTTGTTTGACAGCACCGCCGCTGCCGAAAGCAGTTATTCGGCGCAGGATATTCAGGTTTTGGAAGGTTTGGAAGCCGTCCGCGCGCGTCCCGGTATGTACATCGGCGGCACCGACGAGCAGTCGCTGCACCATTTGGTGGCGGAGATACTGGACAACTCCATGGACGAGGCGGTGGCAGGCTATGCCAACCGGATCGAGCTGACGCTCAATGCCGATTATTCGGTTACCGTTGCCGATAACGGCCGCGGCATTCCTGTCGACCCGCACCCGAAATATCCCGACAAATCCGCTTTGGAAGTCATTATGACCATGCTCCACTCGGGCGGCAAATTCGGTGGCAATGCCTATAAGGTATCCGGCGGTTTGCACGGTGTCGGCTCGTCTGTCGTCAATGCCCTGTCCGAAAGCCTGACCATTGAAGTTGCCCGCGACCGCAAGCTCTATCGGCAGCACTATGCCAAAGGCCGCCCGCTCGATAAGCTGGAAATGGTCGGCAACGCGCCCAACCGCCGCGGCACCAGCATCACTTTTCGTCCCGATCCGGAAATTTTCGGCGCCAACAGTTGTTTTTCGCCCAACAAATTGTATCGTATGGCGCGTTCAAAAGCCTTTTTGTTTAAAGGTATCCACATTTTATGGCATTGTGCGCCAGAGCTCTTAAACGAAGGCGACGTTACCCCGGCCGAGGCCGAGCTGCATTTTCCGAACGGCCTGCGCGATTTTCTCAATTATCAGATCGGCAGCCGCGCCACTATTAACCGCACGCCGTTTACCGGCGAAAGTCTGCTGGCCAACGACGAAGGCAAAGTCGAATGGGCGGTAACCTGGCCGGAAGACGAAAACGGTTTTTGCCATTCTTATTGCAATACGGTTATCACGCCGCAGGGCGGAACCCACGAACTCGGTTTCAGATCGGCGCTGTTGCGCGGCCTGAAAGAATATGCCGAGATGGCGGGGGTTAAAAAAGCCGCCGGCGTAACCAACGAAGATTTTTTAAGCGATGCCTGCATTATGCTGTCGGTCTTTATCCGCGATCCCGAATTTCAGGGACAGACCAAAGACAAGCTGACCTCAAGCAAAGCGGTTCGGTTGGTGGAACAGGCGGTTAAAGACTCTTTTGATCACTGGCTTTCTTCCGATTCGGAAAATGCCGCCGCGCTGCTGGAATATGTGGTTGCCCGCTCGGAATTCCGCAAGAAGAAAAAAGAAGAAAAAATCCAGAACCGCAAGAGCCCGACCAAACGTCTGCGCCTGCCCGGTAAGCTGGCCGACTGTTCAAAAGCGGCGGCCGAAGATACCGAAATTTTTATCGTTGAGGGCGATTCGGCGGGCGGATCCGCCAAACAGGGGCGCGACCGTATGACCCAGGCGATTCTGCCGCTCAGGGGAAAAATTTTGAACGTGGCCTCTGCCTCGCTTGACAAGATCACCCAAAACCAGGAAATCAAGGATATGATCGAGGCTTTGGGCTGCGGCATCAAGGAAAACTACAAAGAAGAAAACCTGCGTTATGAAAAAATCATCATCATGACCGATGCCGACGTCGACGGT
>CALXPZ010000058.1 GCA_944390375.1 uncultured Alphaproteobacteria bacterium
ATATTCCCAAGGGTGTGCGCTGCCCGATGGAACTTTCCACCTATTTCGGCATCAATCCCGAGTTTGCGCCCCTCTTCGCGCACCATTTTGATAAACTCCATGGTATCGAGCTCGGGCTCGCCGTGATATTTGCGCTCGGCATTGACCGCGTGTTTCAAAAAGCTGGTTACCGGCACACCGGGGATTTCGACCGGATACTGCATAATCAGAAACAGGCCTTCGCGGGCGCGTTCCTCAACCGACATGGCCGTCAGGTCGCGGCCGCGGAATTTGACTGTGCCGGCGGTGATCTCATATCCCGGTTTGCCGCTCAACACATAAGACAAAGTCGATTTTCCGGCGCCGTTCGGCCCCATGATGGCATGAACTTCGCCCTCATTGATCGTCAGGTTAAAACCCTTGATGATTTCCCTGCCGGCCACGCGGGCGTGCAAATCTTCTATTTCCAACAAAGCTGTGCTCATTTTTCTATCTTCCTTCTTTTTTCCCGGCTTTTTCGTCCCGGTTGTCCGTTTTTCCGCCATTGCCGGCGGCTCGCGTTTTGGGCATCAGCCGACGCTCCCTTCCAGATTTATGTTAATCAGCTTGGCCGCCTCAATCGCAAACTCCATCGGCAACTGCTGCATAACCTCTTTGCAAAAGCCGTTGACGATCAGGCTGACCGCGTCTTCTTCGGAGATACCGCGGCTCTGGCAGTAAAACAACTGCTCGTCGCTGATTTTGGAGGTAGTTGCCTCATGTTCGAGCGTTGCCGTACGGCTGCGATTTTCGACATAAGGAACCGTATGCGAGCCACAGTTTGAGCCGATCAACAGACTGTCGCACTGCGAATAGTTGCGGGCATTGTCAGCCGACGGCGCCACTTTGACCAGCCCGCGGTAGGTCTGGTTGGAAAAGCCGGCGGAAATGCCTTTGGAGATGATTTTGGAGGTGGTGTTTTTGCCGATATGGATCATTTTGGTTCCGGTATCGGCCTGCTGGCGGTTGTTGGTCAGCGCAACCGAATAAAATTCACCCGACGAATTGTCGCCCTGCAGCACGCAGGACGGATATTTCCAGGTAACGGCAGAGCCGGTTTCCACCTGCGTCCACGATACTTTGGAATTGACGCCGCGGCAGGCCGCCCGCTTGGTTACGAAGTTGTAAACGCCGCCCTTGCCGTCCTTGTCGCCCGGATACCAGTTCTGCACGGTCGAATATTTAACCTCGGCATTATCCAGCACCACGATTTCGACAATCGCCGCGTGCAGTTGGTTTTCGTCCCGCTGGGGTGCGGTGCAGCCCTCCAGATAAGAAACATAGCTGCCTTCGTCGGCCACAATCAATGTGCGCTCAAACTGGCCGGTGTTTCTGGCATTGATGCGGAAATAGGTGGAAAGTTCCATCGGGCAGCGCACACCCTTGGGAATATACACAAAGGACCCGTCGGTAAACACCGCCGAATTGAGGCAGGCAAAAAAGTTGTCGGTATAGGGAACGACCGATCCCAGATATTTTTTCACCAGTTCGGGGTGTTCTTTGACCGCTTCGGAAATCGAACAGAAAATAATCCCTTTTTCCGCCAGTTTGGCGCGATAGGTAGTGGCTACCGACACGCTGTCAAACACCGCGTCGACCGCGACCACGCCGGCCAGCGCCTCCTGCTCTTTTAAGGGAATGCCCAACTTGTCGTAGGTTTCAAGCAACTGTTTGTCGACCTCATCCAGACTTTTGGGCGCGGCCTTGCGCTTGGGCGCCGAATAGTAGTACAGATCCTGATAGTCTATTTTGTCGTAAGAAAGTTTTGCCCAGGAAGGCTCTTTCATCGTCTGCCAGAACTCAAACGCCCTGAGCCTTTTTTCAAGCAGCCACTCCGGCTCGCCCTTTTTCTTTGAAATCAGACGGATAATATCGGCATTCAGCCCTTTGGGCGCCGTTTCCGCCTCAATCTCGGTTACAAAGCCGTATTTATATTTGTCGCCGCTTTCGTCAATGATTTCCGGCCGGTTGTTTTCTGCCATTTTCTGTTGTTTCTCCTCTAAAGGCGCTCTCCCCGCCTTTGTTCTTTTTCATCCTTTTTTCTGCCGGTCAATGTACTTTTTTTTACCCCAAATTGCAAGTTCTATTTCAGAATAAAGAAAAAATTAAACTTCTCGCGGTTACAATGACTTGTCATAAGTATATACTTGAAAGAGGTCAAACCAACGTTGCGAAGGGTTCTGATAGGCATAATGCTGCTCTGGCTGACCGGCTGCACATCGTTATTCGGCACGCCGGAAACGGTCGTTGTCGAACGCGGCGACACGCTTTACAGCATTTCCCGCAGTTACGGGCTGCCGCTGCGCGACGTGATTGACGCAAACAACCTCAAACCTCCTTATACTTTAAAAGTCGGACAGGTGCTGCGGCTGCCGGTGAGCACCTATCACATCGTTTCCCGCGGCGACACGCTTTACAGCATTTCCCGCCGCTACGGGGTTGACGTAGATACCCTAAAACGGGTGAACGGACTTTCTTATCCCTATACGCTTGCTATCGGGCAAAAAGTTATGCTCCAGGGCAGCAGCACAAGCACCGCGCGAACGAGCAGCACCGGCAGCAAAAAACGTTATACGTCCAAAAACACAACTTCCGCACGCAAAACAACTTATGCCCGCACGACCCGCTCCCGTCCGGTTTCCACCAAACGCAGCAGCAAATTCGCGTGGCCGGTTCAGGGCACCATTGTTTCCAAATTCGGCGCCATCGGCAAGGGACGTGCCAATGACGGTATCAACATCAAAGCGGCCAAAGGAACCGCCGTCCGGGCGGCAGACGCCGGCACCGTCGCCTATGCCGGCAACGAACTCAAAGGTTTCGGCAACCTGATCCTTATCCGCCACAACGACGGCTGGATCACGGCTTATGCGCACAATGACAGAATCGTGGTCAAAAAAGGGCAAAAAGTCCGCCGCGGAGAAAAAATCGCCACCGTCGGCGAAACCGGCGGCGTCAACAGTCCGCAGCTGCATTTTGAAATCCGCGCCGGCAAAAAGGCCGTCAACCCGGTCAACTATCTGCCTTAAAAAAAGCAAAATTTTGTTGAAGATTTGACTTTTTATGGTTGTTATCCTTAGATAATAGTGTATATTCGTGTCCAGTTAATTTATATCAAGGAGAAAAAAATGTTTATAAATGACGCCTTGGCTCAGACCGCTGCCGCAACTGCCCCGCAGGCATCGGTTGCCAGTACGCTGATTCAGCTGGCGCTGATTTTTATTGTTTTTTACTTTATTCTCATCCGTCCCCAGCAGAAGAAAATTTCCCAGCACCAGGCGATGCTCGAGGCTATCAAAAAAGGAGATAAAATCATTACCGGCGGCGGCGTTTACGGCACCGTTACCAAAGCGGACGCCGTTAAACTGGACGTTAAAATCGCCGACAACCTCATCATCACGATCAACCGGGCTACCGTTCGTGATGTCGTCAATGACGAAGAAGAACGTGCTGCGGCCGCCCCGAAAAACAAAAAATCATCCCAAGCCGTAGAAAAAAAGTAAAATAAGAGGAATGCTTAATGTATAAACTATCAAAAACCAGAGTTTACATTATTCTTGCTATCTGTTTAGCCGGAATATTTTTTGCCGTGCCTAATTTTCTGGGCAACAAGGTAAAACTGCCTTCCTGGTGGCATCCGGTCAACCTCGGCCTTGACTTGCAGGGCGGTTCCAACCTGCTTTTGGAAGTCAAAATCGATGACGTTATCAAAGAACGGATGGGGCAGATCGAAGACGATGTCCGTCAGGCTCTGCGCGAAAACAAAATCCGTTACCAGAACCTGAAAACCGGCGCAGACAGCGTCAGGGTCAAAATTGACAACCTGAACTCCCGCAGCAAGGCAATTTCCGCCTTCAAGAAAATGAACCCGGATCTGAACGTGCAGGAAACCGGCGACGGCGTTATCGAACTCCGCTACACGGAGCAGGCTCTTAATGAACTGAAATTAAAAATCGTCGACCAATCAATCGAAATCGTCCGCCGCCGCGTGGACGAAACCGGTACCAGTGAACCGTCGATCCAAAGCCAGGGAGCAGACCGTATTGCGGTGCAGTTGCCGGGTGAACAGAACCCCGAGCGCATAAAAGCACTGCTCGGTAAAACGGCAAAATTGTCGTTCCACCTGGTAGACAGCCGCACAACCGCAGCCGATGCCCGCCGCGGAAAACTGAGTAACTCTTCCCGCCTGATCAACAGCGCAGAAGGAGAAACTCTGGTCATTGAGCGCAAAGCGGTTGTTACCGGTGAACATCTGGTTGATGCCCGCGCCGCTTTTGACGGCGGTATGCCGGTGGTCAGCTTTAAATTTGACACATCCGGCGGCAAAAAATTCGGCGAAGCCACACAAAACCACGTCGGTGAGCGGCTGGCAATCGTTCTTGACAACGAAGTCATTTCCGCCCCCAACATCCAGTCGCCCATCCTCGGCGGATCGGGACAGATCAGCGGCAACTTTACTGTAGAATCGGCTCAGGAACTGGCTTTGCTGCTGCGTTCCGGCGCCTTGCCCGCACCTTTGGAAGTTTTGGAAGAAAGGACAGTAGGGGCCGGGCTCGGCTCTGACTCGATCAGAGAAGGCATTACCGCCTCCGTCATCGGCCTGATTGCAGTGGTTGCGTTTATGCTGGCAGCATACGGATTGTTCGGCATATTTACAACCGTTACCGTGTTCTTAAACCTGTTCCTGATGCTCGGTGTTTTGAGCATCATGGGTGCTACCCTCACCCTGCCGGGCATTGCCGGTGTTATCTTAACCATCGGCATGGCTGTTGATGCCAACGTGCTGATCTTTGAACGGATGCGCGAGGAAGTCAAAAACGGGCGCTCGACCCGTGATGCGGCAGAAGCCGGCTTTACAGAAGCATGGGCAACAATTGTCGACTCCAACCTGACGACGCTGGTAGCCGCTTTTGTTCTGCTTTACTTCGGAACCGGTCCGGTCAGAGGTTTTGCCGTTACACTGGCAATCGGTATTGCCACTTCCATGTTTACGTCGGTTACCGTTACGCGACTGATCATCACCGGCTGGCTGCAAAAATATAAACCGACCAAACTGCCGATTTAACTGAAAGAATTTAAGGATAATAAAAAATGACACTTTTAAGTTGGGTTACCAAAGATACAAACATCGACTTTATGAAATTCCGCAAAGCGGGGTATGTTTTGTCGATAGCGATGGTGGTTTTATCCGTTGCCTGTATTGTGTTCAAAGGTTTCAACTACGGCATTGATTTTTCGGGCGGTATTCTGATTGAGCTCAAAAGCCCCGAAAAAATCGACATGGAAGAAGTGCGTAAACAGCTGGAAAATGTCGATCTTGACGATGTTAATTTGCAGTCAATCGGCGAGGCCGGCGATGAAATGATGATCCGCGCACAGACAAAAGTCGAAGACGAAAAGGCACAGATGGCTGCGGTTAACGCCATTAAGGAAATTCTCGGTACGGAATATGAATACCGCCGGGTTGAATTGGTGGGACCGCAGGTCGGCGGCGAGTTGAAAAAAGCCGGCACGATTGCATCGATCATTGCCGTCTTGGCCATATCGCTTTACATCTGGTTTCGTTTTGAATGGCAATTTGCCTTAGGCGCGATGATCGGATTGATTCACGACCTGGTTACCACACTGGGACTTTTGTCCCTGCTCGGGTTTGACTTCAGCCTGACAACGGTGGCCGCCATCCTGACATTGGCCGGTTATTCCGTCAATGATACCGTGGTCAACTATGACCGTATCCGCGAAAATCTGCGTAAATATAAGAAAATGCCGCAATATGACCTCTTAAACAAGAGTATTAACGACATTTTCTCGCGTACGATTTTGACCGGTCTGACAACATTGTTTGCCTCGATCGCCCTGTTTATCTTCGGCGGCGATACGCTGCGCAGCTTTTCGTTTACCATTATGTGGGGCGTTATCGTCGGCACCTACTCGTCGATTTATGTCTCCAGCACGATGCTGAACCTGTTTAATCTGCGTGCGAACCAGGACAAGGACAAAGCTGTCAATCCGTTCGGAAATATTGACTGATTTGCTTTGACTGCAAAAAACAAAAAAACACTCGCTTTCCGCGGGTGTTTTTTTATCAACATTTCCGGCCGGCGGCAACCTTAAAGCAGCGGGCAAGGGGTTAGAAGGAGAAGGAGAAGGAGAAGGAGAAGGAGAAGGAGAAGGAGAAGGAGAAGGAGAAGGAGAAGGAGAAGGAGAAGGAGAA
>CALXPZ010000059.1 GCA_944390375.1 uncultured Alphaproteobacteria bacterium
AGAAATGACATTCGAAAGATGAAACTAAATAATGTTCTTGTTCCGGAAGATAATGAGATTATGGAATTTTAATTTTTATTACAGTAAATGCTCAAAAGGCTCGGAAACTGTGAGTTAAGCATCACCACTACAAAAAAGCCTCCCTTGCGGAGGTTTTTTTGTAGCGGTAAAAAGCCCGAGAGAGATTTGAACTCGTAGGGACGAGTTTGGCTGCAAGCGAAATTCTTGATTTAATACAAACGGCGTAGTAATCTTTGTATGATAATTTTATTTTATGCTTAAAGTTGAGGAGCAAAAGGTATGTCTTTGGAATTAAAAAAAGAGCCGACACTAAAAGATTTTCAGGAATATGTCTTGAAGATGAAACAGGAAAGAGGCTTTAATATGACAGATAAATTTTACGAATGCTGTCTGTTCGCGGAAGAATGCGGCGAAGTAATTTCTGCCATACGTAAAAACTCAAAAACAGGCAGCATCGGCTCCGGCTCAAAGGTCGGTGATGTGGCTGAAGAGTTAGCCGATGTTTTTATCTACCTGTGTTCGTTGGCCAATATGCACGGAATAGATTTGGAAAAAGCATTTCGCGAGAAAGAAGAGAAAAATAAACACCGGGAATGGAAAAGATTATAAAAAGGCAGCAATTCCAATAACGGCTGAAATGATTTAATAGAAGAAGTTTGTTTCTATGTCGGGGCTTTTTTAAACGGCAGCTAAAGCCGGTATCTGGTTTGCTATGAGATTACGAAAAAATTCCGTTGCAGATATCGGTAAGGAACATAAATCCGATTTACCTTTCTCATCAAATTTGCTCCTTCATATTTGATTCTATGAAAAACGACAATTATAAAATTATACAACTGATGATATATGTACCCTCTAAAAAAAATATCCCCAAAGATAAAAAAACGGAAACCGTGAAGGTTTCCGTTTAATCGTGTTTCAGACTTCAACAAACAAATGTTCCCACCCTTTAAGCAGCAGAATAAGCTTGGCGCTCTGATGGTCGCGGGGGATACGATATCCGGCCGGGGTACGGATTTTAAATTTGTTTTTCAGCCGTTTGTAGGCAACGTTTACATCCCAGTCAAAGCGTTTCCATCCGGTGTTTCGGCCCGTTTCTACGTCAACGACCCAATAGTTTGCCGTTTCGGAAATCGGTTCCAGCTCAAGAGTCCGCAGATAAACATTGATTGCGTCTTTGTGCCGGATGATATATTCAAGCTCCGAGGGAACGGTGATATACCGGCCGGTGCCGTCATAACCGTCGCGGGCAAGACAAATTGCCTCAAGAGGAGTTTGGGCCTCCAAAACAGAGAGATTATCTCTGTTGCGCATAATGCTGATTTTCAGATCGCCGACCTGTAATATTGCCGGCAGTTCGGGCTTGTCGCATTCAACCAGAATTTTGATCAGGCCGCGGAAATGCAGGGGCAGTTTTTCTTCACACGCCGAAGACAGGGCATGAAGTGTTTCGTTTACGATGTGTCCTGCCGCGACCGGCGAAATTTCCGGTTCTGTTTTTGCCGGTAGGTCTTCATTTTTTGTTTTCTTGGTGTAAAATGCCGTTTTCCCTGTAAAAAGCCAGTAAATAATCAGGAGAATCAAGCCGGCATTAAGGAGCAAACTCCCGTAAAATATTGTTTCCATAATTGATAAATTAAATTGTAAAACATAATAAAAATTTGTAAGCAAAAATATACCGGTAATCGGGGAAAATGCAAGCAAAATTTTAAGTTTCCCGCGGCTCCGGGATGTTTAAGAAACGGAAACGTTCCGGCTCTGCCATTCGTCTTTGGTCAGGCGGCAGACGTGTTCCGTCCGCACTTCTTTTGTATAGGGGCAGAATGTTTCTTTATTCGTGTGATGATGACGAAAACCGCATTTTTCCTGCGCTTTTTTGGATTTTTCGTTGCCGTCGAAATAGCCGCACCAGAGAGTGTGCAGCTCCAGTTCCTCAAACCCGTACCGGATTATTTCTCTTACCGCTTCCGGGATCAGGCCTTTTCCCCAGAAAGGAACGCCGATCCAGTAAGAAACTTCGCCTTCCTCGTCGCTGATCGGAAAATTGCTTTTGGCACCGCGGATCAGCCCGACGCAGCCGATGGCCTGGTCTTCTCCTTTCAGGGTAACGGCAAAAACGCCGTCCTGAGCAAAAACGGTGCGGATAATTTCGGCGCTTTCTGCCACGCTTTTGTGCGGCGGCCAGCCGGCAATCGGCCCGATGCGCTCGTCTCTTGCAAATTCGTACAAATCGGCGGCGTCGCTTTCTCTCCATGGCCGCAGGATCAGCCTTTCGGTTTCCAGATTCATTTTTCCTCCGGATCAGAATATTGATGTTTTATGTCCGGAATATACATAAAGATTTTTTAAAATCAAAGTAAATTTTCCGCTCAAAAAAAGTTATTATCCGATTGTCGGCGCATCTGCGGAGACATCTGCGGCCGGTTTACAAAAAATTAAATTTTTGCGGCTAAAATCAATCAAAATATTTTTGGGAGGTGCCGGATGAGCAACATTGTCTATATTGTTCTTGCGTTAATCGTCGTTTTGCTGATTGTCCTCTACAACGGGTTGGTTGTCGCCCGCCAGCGGGTCAGGGAAGGGGCGTCTGATATCGATACCCAGCTGAAACGCCGTTATGATCTCATTCCCAACCTGGTTGAGACGGTCAAAGGATATGCCAAACACGAACAGGAAACGCTGACAAAAGTTATCGAGGCTCGCAGCGCGGCAATGAATACGCAAGGGCTCGGCGAGGCTAAAACGGAGGCGGAAAATGCCTTAAGCCAGACGCTGAAGAGCATTTTTGCCTTAGGCGAAAGCTATCCCCAGCTGCAAGCCAATCAAAATTTTCTGGAGCTGCAACAGGAACTTTCCGATACCGAAGACAAAATTCAGGCGTCCCGGCGTTTTTATAATACCACGGTTCTTTCTTATAACAGCAAAATAGAAACTTTTCCCGGCAACCTTATCGCCGGTGTTTTCGGTTTCAAGCCTGAAAAATTCTTTGAACTGACGGAAGAAGAAAAAGCAAAAGCTCAAAATGCGCCGACAATCTCTTTTTAAGTAAGAGTTGACGATGAAAACCGTCTATGACCACATTGCCGCCAACAATTTTAAGACGTTTTTGCTGCTGTTGTTGTTTCCTCTCACTTTGTGGGTGCTGACAACGGTCGCCGTCATCATAGCCTTTTATCTGATGGGCGATGCAAAACTGGCGGCCTCAACCATTGCGCCGTACCGTGATTTTTTGTTAAATCACGACATTGCTGTTACGGCCGGCAATATTTATCTGCTGGCCGGGATATTTTTTATTGTCGGTTATCTGCCGTTCGTCTTTGGCCTCGGGATAACATGGATGGTGGTGTCCTATTATATGGGCGATGCCATGATGTTAGGCAGTGTTTATGCCCGCCCGCTGGAAAAAAAAGATAATCCGCAAGTGTACCGTGCCGTTGAAAACGTTGCTATCGCGGCCGGACTGCCGATGCCGCGGGTTTTTATTATCGATGATGAATCTCTGAATGCTTTTGCAACCGGGCGAGATCCGACTCACGCGACCGTTGCTCTGACCGACGGTATCATAAAAAAACTGGAGCCGTTGGAGCTTGAAGGTGTCATCGCGCACGAAATGGCTCATATCGGGAACCGTGATATCCGTTTAAATATGCTGATTATTACCGGTTTGGGGATTTTCAGTCTTATGGCGGATATTCTGCGCCGGAGCATATTTCATCATTCGTCCGGCAGCAACCGGAATCAGGCCCAGGCAAAAGTATTGCTGTTTGCGGTTATGTTGGCTCTGATGGTTTTTAATTTTGTGGTTGCACCGCTTATCCGGATGGCGGTTTCCCGCTCGCGGGAATACGCTGCCGATGCGTCCGGTGCGCTGATTACCCGCAATCCCAAAGCGTTGGCTTCAGCTTTGCAAAAAATCTCCGGTGATGCCCGTGTGGAAGTATTTGATAAACAAAACACGCTTGCCGCTGCCTGTATTGCCGATCCCCGCGATACCGGGTCTGCCTTTGCCGGAATGCTCCAAACCCACCCGCCGGTAAGCATACGCATCCGCCGCTTGTTGGAAATGGCAGGGGAAGAGGTGCGTCCGGCCGGTCGCTGAGATATTATCATAAATTGGGGAGCAGCCGGTCCCGGTTACAGTTGGTTGTTTTTGTATTTTGTTCCCCATTCGGCCATCGAATTGATGACCGGTTGCAGGGACAATCCCGTTTTGTTCAGGCTGTATTCAACCCGCGGCGGCACTTCCGCAAAAACCTTGCGTTCAAGCAGGCCGTCGTTTTCCAGAGCACGCAGATTTTCCGTCAGCACGCGCTGGCTGATTCCGGTCAGGCTTTTGCGCAGCTCGCCGAACCGTCTGGTTCCGCCGAGCAGGTCGCGGATAATCAGCAGTTTCCACTTGTTACCGATAAGGTTTATGGTTGTTGCCACCGGACACTCCAAAATTTTGTCTTTTGAAATCATAAAAGCCGCTTTCGTTAAAAGGTTACTTTTTGCATCTTTGGTAAAAAATAAAAGTTAATTCGTTTTTTATCATAACTTTTTTATTTTCCGGTTGCAACGGATTTTTATCCCGCTTAAAAAAAGGCCTTGCGGGAACAGCCCCGGCAAGGCCTTTTAGTTGTCAGCCTACACGCTGTGCAAAGGCTGCATTTTGTTCCGGCTGCCGTTTGTCTTTTTATGAAGAAGATAAAAACCGAAAACGGCGGCGGTGGTCAGAAATTCGGAAACCGGCATTGCCAGCCAGATACCATTGGAGCCAAACCAGCGGGGCATGATGATAAAGGCCGGAATCAAAAGAATGACGCCCCGGCACAAAGCAAACACGGCTGCCGGTATCGGTAGCGCCCGTTTTCGTCTTCCGCAAAACCGAAAGCCGCCAGCCGGTCAAAGCAGACGTTTTTATTTTTGAAAATATAATCAAAGTCATTCATCAGTCTTGTCTCTGCCGACGATTATAACCATAGCTAAAGTATAAAAGCAATCATCTATTCCAGATTGCGCTTAAAAGTTCCCGCCGCAAAAGCGAGGGTGGCGGCAGCGATGGCAATCAGCGGCAGCAGGTCGGGCCAGATGTCCGCAAAGCTCAGGTTTTTCAAAAACAGCCCGTTGCCGATTTTGATAAAAAAGCGCATCGGATTAGCCCAGGTCAGATACTGCAGAAAAACGGGCATATCTTCAACCGGCGATACAAAGCCCGAGAGCAGAACCGCCGGCATCATAAAGGCAAAAGCGCCGAGGATGGCCTGCTGCTGGCTGTTGCAGATGGAAGAGATAAAAAGGCCGACGCCGACAAAGGACAGCAGGGCGATAAAAGACGACGCCAGAAAAAGCGCAAAAGAACCGGTAAAAGGAATGTCAAAAAAGACAACCGCCGCCAGGGTCATGGCCGACTGCAGGGCAAGAGCAATAACAAGCGGCGGCACGGTTTTGCCGACAAGAATTTCAAAAGCGGTGTAGGGGCTGACAATAAGCTGCTCAAAAGTACCGAGTTCCCGTTCGCGCGCAACCGACAGCGCCGTCAGCATCAGGGTAATGATAAGCGCCAGAATCACCGCCAGCGAAATAACCAGATACCATTGATAAACGGCATTCGGGTTAAACCAGATGCGGGAAGAAAGCGCAATCGACGCGCCGTCGGTTCCGCTTTTTTTGGCAAGCTTTTGCGAATAGGTGGCGGCAATCTGCTGCACATATCCGTTCAGACCGGTGGCAACCGTCGGTGTTCTGCCGTCCAAAATCAACTGCACGTCGGCCGTCTGTCCTTTTTTCAACCGGCGGGCAAAGTCCTGCCGGATAATGACGATGCCCTGTATTTTTTCGTTTTTAAGGTCGCTTTGCGCCTGTTCCGGGCTGTCTGTTCGGATAACTTCTCCGAACCACCGGGAGCTTTCAATTCCGGCAATAAACTCCCGCGATTCGAGCGTCTGCGAATAGTCAATGACGGCCATATCCGCGTTTTTGGTTTCCATGGTCAGGATATTGGCAAACAACGTCAGTTGGATCAAAGGCGGGGCGATGATGATGATCCGGCTTTTGGGGTCGCGCAGAATGGTCAGGGTTTCTTTTTTGATCAGCGCCGCCAGGTGTCTTAATTTTTCAAGCATCGAGCCTCCTTGCGGTTTTTTTGTAAACCAGCAGCGAAAAAGCAAAACCGAGCAGCAGCAAAAACAAAGAGCTTGCCAGCGTATTCTGCCAGACCGTTCCCGCCATAAATTCGCTTTTGATAAAGCTGACATAATGCGTCGGCGGCAAAAGCTTGGTCAGCCAGCGGAAAAAGGACGGCATGGAAAGAATGGGAAAAACAACGCCCGACATCATCAGCGCCGGCAGAAAGCCGAGGATCAGCGAGGCCATGCTGGCCAGCAGCTGGTCATGCAGAACGCTTGATATAATCAGCCCGATACCGACGGAGGCGTATAAAAACAAAGCGCTGACAAGGAACAAGACAGCATAGCTGCCGGCAAAGGGCAGCCGGAACAAAGCGATGATGACAAACATACTGAAGGCAAGCGACAGCATTCCCACGATAAAGTACGGCACATATTTGCCGACGACAATATGGATCGGCCGGATGTTGGCCGCCAAAAGCGCCTCCATCGTGCCCCGTTCCCATTCGCGGGAAACGACGAGCGCCGTCAGCAAAATGCCGATCAGCGTCATGGTAACGGCCAGCGAACTCGGCACCAGCGCCCGCCGGCCGTCGGCATTCTGATTATACTGGTAACGGGTTTCAATATTGACACCGGCCGCTGGTGCGGGGGCAAAGCGGCTCCTTTGCAGCCAGCTTTCGGCAATCTGGCTGACATAGTTTTGCGTATAAGCCACCTGGTTGATGTTGGCGCCGTCGGCCACCAGCAGCAGCGGCGCCTCTTTGCCGGCGGCCAGCCGTCGGGAAAAGTCGGACGGGATGGTCAGTGCTCCCTGTATCCGGGAACGGGTCAGGTCGCTGTACATATCTTCGCGGTTGCCGTATAGCGCGGCGGTAACAAAACGGTTTTGTTCAAAAGACTTGATCAGCTCCGCCACCGCCTGCCCACCGTCGTCATCCTTAATGCCCAGCCGGATGTTGGCGGAATCAAGGTTGATGCCGTATGTATAGATAAAAAGGAGCAGCGTCGGCAGCACAAAAGCGATGATCAGGCTTGAGGGATCGCGGATAATCTGCAAAAATTCTTTTTTAATAAAGGCCAGAGTAATTTTCATGCCGCTTCCTCCCGTTGCTCGAGGATAATGTTGACAAAGGCTTCTTCCAGCGTTTTGGCGCCGGCTTTTTCCTTAAGCCTGTCCGGGGTGCCGGTGGCGATGGTCTGCCCTTTGTAAAAAAGGCTGATACGGTCGCAAAATTCGGCCTCGTCCATAAAATGGGTGGTAATCAGAACCGTAACGCCTTTTTGAGCCAAAGAGGTGATATGGTTCCAAAATTCGCGCCGGGTGATGACGTCGACTCCCGAAGTCGGTTCGTCCAAAAACAGCACCGGCGGATTGTGCATGATTGCGCAGGCCAGCGACAGCCTCTGTTTATAGCCGAGCGGAAGATCGCGGGCGTCATCGTTAAGGCTTTTTTCAAAACCGAAAATTTCCGTCATCCGGCCGACGGCTTCCCGTTCCCGGCTGCCGTACAAACCGTAGGCGCCGGCAAAAAACTCCAGATTCTGACGCACGCTCAAATTCGGGTAAAGCGAGAATTTCTGCGCCATATAGCCGAGGTGCGCGCGCGCCGCGGCAGCGTTTTTGACAATGTCCGTTCCCATAATCCGGGCGGTGCCGGATGTCGGTTTGGCCAGGCCGCACATCATTTTGAAAGAGGTCGATTTGCCGGCGCCGTTAGGGCCGAGCAGGCCGAAAATTTCACCTTTTTTAATCTGAAAACTGTTGTTTCTGACGGCGTAAAAATCCCCGTAACGTTTGACCAGATCGACCGCTTCCACCGTGTATTTGCATTTTGTCTCCGGCATTATGAAATTTTTGGCGGCAAGAGATTCCTTTTTTTGGTAGCCGCCCATCAGTTCAATAACTTTTTCTTCAAAGCTTCGGCTGTCGGGAGCCAGATCACCGGGGCGCCCCTGATAAATCACCCGTCCTTTGTCGATGACGACAACGGTGTCAAACCCGTGTGCCTCGTCCATATAAGCGGTGGACCAGACCAGGGTGGCGTTGTTTTTAACTGTTTCTTTGACCATTTTCAGCAGCTCTCGGCGGGAAACCGGATCAACGCCGACGGACGGTTCGTCAAGCAGCAGCAGTTCGGGGTTGCCCGTCAGCGCGCATATCAGCCCCAGTTTTTGTTTCATGCCGCCGGAAAGTTTGCCGGCAAGCCGGTCTTGAAAAGCCCCCAGCCCGGCAAAAGCGAGCATCTCGTCAAAATCTTTGCCGGTATTTTTAAGATCGGCGTAAAATTCCAGATTTTCGCGCACCGTCAGGTCTTCGTAAAGCCCGAATTTTTGCGGCATATAACCGATTTTTTGCGCCAGGGTTTCCTTGTCTTTGACGGGGTCGAGCCCGCAGACGGAAAGAAAGCCGCCGTCGGGCAGCAAAAGACCGTCAATCAGCCGGAGCAAGGTTGTTTTGCCGGCGCCGTCGGCGCCGATCAGCCCAACGGTCTGTCCCTTTTTAATAGTCAGCGACAGATTGTCGACGGCAATGTTTCGGCCGTTTGCAAAAGTTTTGCAAAGATTTTTTATTTCAATGCAGTTTGGCCCTTCCATCGCTTTTCTCCGCATCGTCAGTATCAATTATGACCGTAACCGGCATTCCCTGTTTCAGAAAACGGTCGCCGTCGTCCGCGTAAACGTTCAGCCGGTAAACGAGGTCGGTGCGCAGTTCTTCCGTCTGCACGGTTTTCGGGGTAAATTCTGCCGTCGGGGAAATATAGCCGACATGTCCGTGATATTGTTTTTGCTTGCCGGTGTCGGGATCAATGCTGTCGGTAACGATAACCGCCCGGCTGCCGTAATCGACCAACGCAAGCTTGGTTTCCGGCAGATAAACGCGGGCATACAGCGGTTTGTCCTTGGCAATGGTATAAACGGTCTGTCCGGCGGCAAGAGTGGCGCCCGGTTCTTGCACACGGCTGCTGACGGTGCCTTCGGCCGGGGCATAAATTTTGGTGTAACCGAGCTGGTTTTTCTCATATTCGGCGGCGATTTTTGCCGCTTCCAGTGCTGCCTCAGCTTCGTTTTTGGCATTGGTGTAAGAAATACAGCTGCGTTCGGAGGCAATTTTTTGCCGGCACAGCGGCAGGTTGGTTTCAAGCAGCGACTGCGCTTCTTTCAGCTGGGCTTCGCAGCGTCTGATTTCCGCCAGCGCCTTGTCATAATTATGCCGGTAATCGCTGTCATCAAGCACGGCCAGCAGATCGCCTTTTTTTACCCGGTCGCCTTCTTCAAACAGCATTTGTGTTAGCGTGCCGGGTACGCGGAAACTCATATCAACCTGGCGGATGTCAATGTTGCCGTATAACGTGATCTGCCCGCTCTCATCGTTTGTCGGACGGAAGAGAAAAAACACGACGACAATCAGGGCGGCGACAGCCGCAATCAGCATTTTGTTTTTCATTTCGGTCTCCTTGCACCGTCGATGACGGCATCACAGTTGCGGTAGATATGTTGTTTGATGGCTGCGGTCAGTTCGGGGGTATATTTTTTGATTTTCATCCGCCGGAGAAAAGCTTCCTTATGCAGCCGGAACATCGCGGCCTGACCGAACAGGGTATGTGTGAGAATCAGCACGTCGGGAGAGTTTGCCTCTTCGTCAAGTTCTTCGGCCAGCAAAAGGGAAATCCGCCGGTGTACGGGTTCGATAACCTGCTTATATATTTTATCGTAAGCGGTCGTCGAGCTGATCATCTCGTTGATCATCAGCCGGGCGTTGGTGTCGGATATATTGTCCCCGCACATATAGTCAAAAAAGTTGCCGATCACGTTTTTGATCTGTTCCCTCGGCGTTTGTTCGGGCACATTTTCAGTCAACAAATCCGTTTTAAAGGTTGAAATCAGGTCGTCGACAACCGCTTCGTAAAGTTTTTGTTTGGAGCCGAAGTAGTAGCTGATGGCACAGAGGTTGACGCCGGCCTGCCGGGCCAGTTCGCGGGTGGATACACCGTCCGTTCCGTGCCGGGCAAAAAGCCGGGCTGCGGTTTTCAGTAGTTTGTCTTTGGTGTTTCTCATGTTTTCGACCGTTATTTGTTAATCTGTCTTCAGGGTAGCACAACAGAAAAAATAAGTCAATCGTTTGAAATAAAAAATAAACCGCGACTAAAAAAGACGATACCTCGCTGGTATCGTCTTTATAGGCCGGAATATCTGTCAAAAACGGTATCCGACGCCGGCTCTGACTGTCAGATTTTCATAATCCCGATAGCCTTCCTTGTCCCCGCGCGGGAACATATAGGCAATGTCGATATTGGCAAACATTTTTTTGCCGATATCAAAACTTGTCCCGGCTTTGATCCGTCCGTGCGCCCGGTTGCGCTTAAAACGTTCGGGTTCTTCCGGGGTATCGGGAAGTTCCGTCGTACCCCAGTTGATCCAGGAAGCCATCAGGTAGATTTCGCATATGTTCCGGATATGGTAGGCCAATCCGAAAGAGGGGCTGAAATAAACCAGATGCTTGCGGGAAAAAGAAAAGCCCGGGTCAATGTAGCTGCCGCCCACTTCGATTTCTGCCCTGACATAACTGCAGTTCAGGATAAAAGCGGCGCCGTAAACGGGGGCAGGTTCCAAAACATTTGCTCCGCAGAAAAGCATGGCGCTTGTTTTTACCTCTCCCTTGGGGCAAAAAAGAGCTCCTTCGGTCATTTGTGCGGAAAGCTTTGTTGTCGTCAGCAGACAAACAACGACAAGGAAAATAATATTATTTTTCATAGGCCAATAATTTTTGTTTACCCGAGCAGTATAAGTTTTTAATTCTTAAATGTAAACAAAAATTGACAAAAGGAGATCATTAAAACGGACATATAAAAAATCCGGAAATGTCCGCGCGGCTGTTATTGTCAGGGTATCCAGTCGGCAATGCCGGTCAGCGGATTTGCCTGCCGCCATTTAACAAATTGTTCGTAGTCCTCGATTCCGTCCCTTAGAACCGCCATATAATATTCGATGCCGGCTATTTTGACGTCATCGGGTGTTTCAAATTTTAAGCGTAAAATGGTTTCTTTTTGCTTTGGTGTCATAACCTTTTCAATGCGTTCCGCGATTTTTTCAAAATATCCGTCCCAGCGCGAGCCGTCTGCCATGTGAATCATGTCGATCTGCCATAGATTGCCGTTTGGATCGCAGTATTTTGCATGCCATTCCAGGCAGGCGTCTTCCTCATTGCTCAGGTTGGCATATTCCACGGCGGCAATGCCCGGATGCTTGGCCATAAGGGAAACGGCGCTAAAACTCTCAACAACGTCGAGCTTTGGCGTATAGATATGAAAATCAATGTCCCGGTGTTTCATTAAAAGCCCGGTCTTAAGCGAACCGATCAGGTTTACGCGGGCATTGATGCTCTGCCAGCAGCCGATAACATCGGTTTCGGCAATCACCTGCCAAGCCTGCTGCTGGTTTTGTTGTGCCAATTTCAGGATTTCTTCCGTGGTTTGCAATTTATCCTCCGTTTGGTTGACGCGGGTATTATAAATGGTTTATTATATCGGGCAATTAAAAAATCCGGCAGAGCGGTTATTTTTACGTCGCCGGAAATAAAAAAAGAGTGTAAAAAGAAAGGATTGATGATCAACGGCAGCCGATAGAGTCCGGCCGAAAAGCAGGCCTTGCCCGCCCGCTGCCGGAAGAAAAAATCCGCATCAACTTCATCCGTTGAAGGCAAAAGACTTAAAAAAAATCCCGGAGTTTTCCGGGAATTTTTTTATCTGCCGAACACGGCGTCTTTCAGGCGTTTCAGCGTTGCCTGCGCAACCGGCCGCGCTTTGGCTGCGCCTTCTTCGAGCATGGCTTCCACTTCCCCGTAGTGGCTCATATAATAGCGGTAGGTTTCCCTTGCGTCCCGAACTTCGTTGATAACCGCCTCAAGCAGCATATTTTTGATTTGTCCGTAACCGAGTTTTCCTCCCCGCAGGCCGTCGCCCATTTCTTTCAGTTGCTCCGGGGTGGCGATGGCTTTGTATATTTCATACACCAGAATTTCATCGGGGTTTTTCGGTTCTTCCGGCGGGCGGGAATCCGTTTTGATGGAGAAAATGGCTTTTTTGATGGCTTTGTCGTCTTCAAACAGCGGGATAACATTGCCGTAAGATTTGCTCATTTTGCGGCCGTCGATTCCTGGCACCACCGCCACGTTGTCGTCGGTGGAATATTCCGGCAGGGTCAAAAGCGGCCGGTTATAATGGGCATTGATGGCGCCGGCAATATCGCGGGCAATTTCCACATGCTGCACCTGATCTTTGCCGACCGGCACGATGTCGGTGTCATAGGCGAGGATGTCGGCGGCCATCAGGGTGGGGTAGGTATAAAGCCCCATGTTGATGCCGTCGTCGT
>CALXPZ010000060.1 GCA_944390375.1 uncultured Alphaproteobacteria bacterium
CGGTTAACGGTTCCACTTTTGTCGGTCTGCGGGTGGCGGGTATTCCCGGCGCCGTTGCCGCCACGTTCGGCTGCGTGATCACGGGGATTTTGATTTCTCTCACTTTACAGAGCTTTTTTGCCAAAAACAAAAGCGAGCCGGTGGAGCTGGTGCTTAAGGCCTTAAAACCGGTGTCGGTCGGGCTGATTGCCTCGGCGGCAATGATTATTTTGCTGTTGTCGTGGTTCGGGGTCAGCAACTGGCAGGAAATCAGCGGTATGCCGGATCTGCGGGCGGTGATTATCAGTCTGGTTTCGATCGCGGTGCTGCGGCGTTTTAACCTGAGCCCGGTATGGTTGATGGCGGCCTGCGGCGCGGCCGGTATTTTGGTTTATTGACTAAGCGGCGTTTTTCTCCCGAACGTCCAAAGAAAACATCTCCCGTTTTTTTAACGGGAGATGTTTTTTTCATGATTGTGTGTGATGTTTTTTTGTTGAAAGGTTGTCAGCGTTTGTTTTGACAGCGCATATTGTCGCGGATGACAGCGCGCATATCATGCACAAAGCGGGGAACATTGTGGATCTCGCGAATGTAGCGGACAGCGGCCTCGGCCATGGAGCGGCGTTTGGCGTCGTTTGTCATCAGCTCGCGGATGGCGTCCGTATATAAGCCGATTTTATCGAAACCGTCGCCAAAGACATCGCCCGTCCAAATGCCGAATTTTGAAGTCAGATTTTCCGGGTTACGGTTTGAAACCAGTACGGTTCCGTAGGAAAGCGCTTCCAGAAAAGAAACCGGCAGCGCCTCGTGTATGCTGGTGTTGACCAGTATTTTGGCATCTTTTAAGAATTGTTCTTTTTGTTTGCCGTCGACATGGCCGGCAAAATGCAGATTGGGTATTTGCAGATATTTTTCCAAAACGGCGGAGTTTTTTTCTTTTTCCCGGGTGGTTTTTCCCAATACATAAAACTCGTACTCGGGCATGGCTTTGGCAATTTCGCAGAAAAGCCAGCCGCGTTTGACCGATTCAATCCGGCCTAAGAAAATGATCATATCTTTTTTGGGGTATGATGATACGTCAAAACTTTCGTCGATGTCGACGGGGTTGGGCAGATAGCGGATCGGCGTATGTTTGAGCAGCCCGTACAAATCTATCGCTTTGGGGTTGAGAAAATATCCCTGCGAGATGAAAGAAACCTGCCCGCGGCGGAACATCCGGTTGACCAGATTATAGGTCGGTTGGAGGTAGTAGCTTTTTTCGGGGAACAGTTTAACGGTTTCTATCTCGTCCCATTCGTATTTCGGGCGGGGATC
Source organism: uncultured Alphaproteobacteria bacterium (assembly GCA_944390375.1). Classification (GTDB taxonomy): domain Bacteria; phylum Pseudomonadota; class Alphaproteobacteria; order RF32; family CAG-239; genus JAFUYI01. The sequence goes on from CALXPZ010000060.1 coordinate 1,294, forward strand.
CTGTATCCATAAGATGAGCTGTTTGTCGGCGAGCCCGGGGTCTTGCTGAATGACATCGGCTGACGGATTGGTCAGTTCTATGGAAAGGTAGATGTCATAGTTCTTTTTGCGTAAAAAACGCTGCATATAGCGGCTGTCTTTGGGCAGATAATATACGTCGGTGCCGTCGATGTGGTAGCGTTTGGCAAAATATTTGCTTGTTCCGCGTTTGAGCAGAACGTCTATTGAGATGTCTTCGCAAGGGATATACCGGCAGATGTAGCGGCGAGCCAGAAAACCATACCCGCCGAAAGCGGTTCCGGCGCCGCCGAAAAATTCGTCAACCAGCAATGCAACTTTTATTTTTTCAGTCATTTTTTGTTCTTTATTGTCAAAATCGTAATTAAGCAAAAGAGTTTATATACCTTCTTTTTTCCTTGTTTCCGCTCTTTGACCGACAGAAGGGGTATCAGGTCAAACAGTTTGTATTTGGCTTTTTTCCCTTTTTTCTTAACGGAAAAGAGCGGCAGAAAACCAAACAGGCGGAAACTCTTTTTTTCTTTGCTTTTATCTTCGGTTTTGAGGACGGACATCAGGTTCCAAACGGTTCCTTGGGTTTGACCGGCCATAGCGGCGGTAAATTGTGCCGAAAACCACCCGTGATACGGCGTCATGGCGGCGATGGTCCAGAAATCGGTCATATTTTTTATTATTGCGCCATTGCATTCGTTTTTGATGGCATTCCAGGGTTTTTTACGAGATTCAAAATGACGGACGACGCAGTTTTTATATTCTTCCTGCATCTGCAAACGGTGCTCAGGGTCGCGGTGCGCCAGTTCCATTTCGATAAAACGGGTGGTCAGGTTAAAACGCCAGGGCAGTTCAAGGTATTGGGCGTTGAAATATTTGTTGAGCAGGTCCTGATCTCCCAGCTTTATAAAAGCGTTATATCGGTTGGCAATGTCCGATATTTTATTTAAAAAATCGTCGTTATGCAGTTCTTTGGGGTTCATCAGCAAAATGCCGGCGTTAAAATAGTGGTGCGCCATATCCATTTTCATATCGGCCAGCCATTTTTCCTTGCTGGCGCCGTAATCGGCGGCAACCGCGCCGAGGGCATAACGCCCGAGATCCATGTCGTACATTTCTCCGATGTCGCCGGTAACGATGACGTCGACGTCAAGGTAGATCATTTTTTCCAGATCGGGGAACAAATCCGGGATAAACAAACGGGAGTAGGTGTCGGCGGAAATGTGGCCGGCGGTGGAGATATTTTCGGCAAAGTTTTTGAGCAGATCGGCGTCAATCGTGATATATTCGATTTCAAAATTATCAAATTGCCGGCGCAAGTTGCCGATCATTTTTTTGTGAAAATTGCTGATATGGGATTCCAGACACCAAAATTTGACAAAGCGGTCGGTGTTGGTGCATACGGAGGCGATAGTGGTGGCAACCAGCGGAGCGTAGTTGTTGTCGCTGGCGATGCAAATGTTGATGACGTCGGAAGTGTTTTTCATTTTCTTTTGACCTTTAATAGCGGAATGTACAAGATGTTGATGCGGCAGCCGCGGCCGGTGTTTTTGATTTTAAACAGCCGGAGGCCGAGCATTTTTACCGTGAGGGAGTTTGGTTTTTTGCTGATTTTTACCAGCGGCAGGAAGCCAAAAACATATACGGTGTATTTTGTTTTTGCGGCAACGGGAGACCGGGGATTTTGTTGTTCTGTCAGACAGCGGAGAAGAGCGCCGCTGTTACCCTCTTTGATAAAATTTATATAAGCGGCGGCTTGGGGGGCGTATTTCAGATGCAGGTTCAGCAGCCCCGTTTTGTCTTTGCACGAGTTGTACATATTGACGAAGGAATCAATGACCTGTTTTTTGCACTCGGGATAGGGTGTTCGATCGAGGAGCCATTTCAACTGTATCCAGCGTTGATGATAGCAGAACAAATAGTCATCGACCGGCATTTTTGCGTGATTGTATATTTTTCCGATCATTTCGCTGGCTTTGATTCTGGCTGCCAGTTTTTCCGGCGGTAAAATCGGTGAATCAAGAGAATCGTCCCGCCGCAGGTAGTGATAAAAAGTATCGGGCACAAGTTCAACACGGTTGGCGGCGGCAACGCAGAGCGACAGGAACACGATGTCTTGCCCGCTGATGATGTTATCGGGGAATTTTATGTTGTTATCCCGGATCAGACTGCCGCGGTAGAGCCCCGTCCACCATTGATAGAGAAAACGCCATTTGCCGTAAAGCCGGATCCGTTCAATTTGCATATCATCAAAACGTTTGCTTGCATTCTGTTCGGTTATTTTGGCATTGGCCTTAATGATGTCGGCGCCGGTTGCCTGGGCTTTGTCATACAATTTTTGAAAAAAATCCGCGTCAACATAATCGTCGGCATCGACAAAGCCGATGTATTCTCCGGCGGCAATTTTCAGACCGGCGTTGCGGGCTGCCGCGGCGCCGCGGTTGGCCGACTGTTCAACAATCTTTATCCGCTCGTCCGCTGCGGCAAGGCTTTTCAGCGTGTCAAGAGTTTGGTCGCCGGATTTGTCGTCGATACAGATAATCTCAAGGTCGGGCAGGGTCTGGCCGGTCAGACTGTCGATACAGCGTTTGATATATTTTTCCACATTATAGCAGGGGACGATAACTGATATTTTGGGTGCTTTGTTTTTCATAGGCAAGTCCGACAGTCTTAAAAACTCAATAGGGTAAAAAAACGATCCTTTTTTTTCACTATATTAAGAAATTTTTTCTACTTTTGATTGTGTTTGTAATTCTTTGATAAAGCATAAAATTAGCTTGACATTGTTTTTTATACGGCTAGCATAGGGTGCAGCAAAAAAAGGATCGTTTTTTTTCTACAATGTTTTGTTTTCCGCTGTTTTTTTGAAAGTCCTCCCAATCAGGGAGGTGTTTTTTTATAAAACCATACCGGGAAAAACCGGCTTTTTAATGTAGAGTTTTGTATGCCCGATCAGGTCGGGTATGAGAAAGTACCGGAAATGTCATTCTCGGGCTTGACCCGAGAATCCAGTGGGTAATATGGCCTTATTTTTGACTGGATGCCCGGATCAAGTCCGGGCATGACATTGGGGGGGGAGGACAAGGATGTCCGATCTGGTCGGGCATGACATTTTTGGGAGGGGCGAACATCCGGGACAGTCCGGCATGACATAGAGGGAAGGTGAATATGGAGAGAAAGTGTCGGGTAGGATATGGGGAACAGGGTAAAGAGAAACAAAAAAGGGGCAATGTAAAAAACGAAGTAAAAGAAAAAGCCTTAGGAAAACCTAAGGCTTGAAGTGGTAGCGAGGGTCGGATTCGAACCAACGACACGCGGATTATGATTCCGCTGCTCTAACCACCTGAGCTACCCCGCCATAAAGACTGCATTTTTATTAAGGGGAATTTCAGCAAATGTCAAGACTTTTTTTAAAGCTTTTTTATTTTTTCCATCAGCGGGGCAATCAGCGGTCGGGCATTATATTCAAACTCGGCAAAAAGCGACGGATATTCACGCTTTTGGTCAAAATAGCGGCTGCGGCGTCCGTTGTCGTAATAACGCGCCTGAAGGACGGCCTCAAGCTTGTCCAGTTCCTTGACAAAGCGTGCCTCTTTGGTATCGCGTCGCTCATATTCGGCAAAAATCTCAAGCAGACGGGGACAGTTGACGCGGGCGGAGATTTCTTCCATCGCTTTGATTTCCCGCGCGTGTTTTTCGGCCGGGGGAATATTGTCGCTTGCCACATAGTCGCCGGTCAGCGATTCTGCCAGATCATGAACAACGGCAAATTCCAGGCATTTCAGCCGGTCAAGTTCCGGCGGGCAGAGAATCAGGACAAGCAGGCTTGTGCCCCAGGAATGATCGGCAACAGATTCGGAGGCTTCCACTTTGCGCAGAAGCCAGCCTTTGCGTTTGGTGTCTTTTAAGCGGCAGACGGTTTCTGCCAGCAGGTCGATATCCATGTGTTTTTTCCCTGTTTAAAGAGAGTTCGGGGTATGTCGGCATTTTGTCTTGCCAAACAGATATTCTCTTTATATACCTGACTTATCTATTTGTAAATGACGGAGGCCAGATACCTTATGTATCGGAAGACAGCAACAACCGCTTTTGTTTTGGCACTGTGGGGCGCTGCCGCCTGTCCCGCGCAGGCAGAGGAAACAAAAGAAAAAAGCAATCTCAGGGCAAATTTCCGCCGGGTGGCGCTTGAGATGTCGTCAACCGAGGTGCGTAATGCCGAGCTTTATGTTGACAGCCCAAATTCCGAATTGAGCGCCGACAGCAAAAATATGTTTAAAGGCGTGTTTGATTTTGTGCTGGAATATGAGCAGCCGGAAGGACAATGGAACAACAGCCTGTTTATGGAATATGGACGGACGGAGCTGAAACCGGTGGACGAGCCGCATACGACAAATGAGGATGCCGACAAAATTTTGCTTTCAACCGACTATAACCGCAAGGTGTGGCATCTCGATTTTCAGGATGCCGATGCCGGTCCGTTTGCCAGCCTGGCCTATCAGACGGAGTTTACCAAAAATAATGATGCCCCGCGGCAAAAAGTTGCGCGCGGGCAGGTCGGTCTGAAATTGTTTAACGGGCAGTTTATACAGGAGCTTTATGCCTCGGCCGTCGGCGAGTATGACTTTACTTACAGCGGCGACGAAGTGCGCAAGGCTGCCTATGAAATCGGCATCAGAGCAGAAAAGCCGATTTCCGATCAGGTCAAATTTCAGCTGGAAGGGTATTTTCGTAACTATGTCAGT
>CALXPZ010000061.1 GCA_944390375.1 uncultured Alphaproteobacteria bacterium
TGGGGCGAAAGATGAGATTCGAACTCACGACACCCGGTACCACAAACCGGTGCTCTAACCAACTGAGCTACTTTCGCCATACCGTCGAAAGTGTTTTTACAAAATCCCTATCCTAAAGTCAAGCGAAAAAAACAACAAAACGGCGTTATTGATAAAAAAACAGAACAGGGTGTTGTTTTTAGCGATGAAAAAGCTTATCAATATCCTTTAATTTTAACTCGATATAAGTCGGACGGCCATGGTTGCATTGGCCGGAATTGGGCGTTTGTTCCATTTCGCGCAGCAGATGATTCATTTCCGCCAGGTTAAGGCTGCGCCCTGCCCGCACCGAACCGTGGCAGGCCATGGTTGCCACCATGTGGTTCAATTTTTCTTCCAGAGCAAAATCTCCGCCCCATTCGGCTATTTGTTCGGCCAGATCGCGAATCAGTTTTTGGGTATCGCAATCTTTTATCAGCGCCGGAATTTCCCGTACGATGACGGCTGCCGGTCCGAATTCTTCCACCACCAGTCCCAGTTGTTCCAGATTTTCCGCATTTTCAAGCAGCCGCTGTTTATCGGGCAAATCCAGTTCCACAATTTCGGGAATCAGCAAAATCTGGGTTGCCGGCCGACGTCCTTTGTTCAGGGCTTTTTTCATCTTTTCCATAACAATGCGTTCATGGGCGGCGTGCTGGTCAATCAGGATAATGCTGTCTTCGGTTTGAGATATGATGTAGGTGTTGTGAAATTGCGCCTTTGCCTGCCCCAGGACGCCGTCTGCTTCGGTATAGTGTCCGCCGTCATCCTCTTCCGCCCGAACGGAAATTTTACGTTCCAGCTCCGGTAAAACGGCCGTCCGCGGACGAAAACCGGGCAGAGAAAAATGCGGCGCCGGCTGATGGTAGTCGTTTAATATACCGATATCCCCTTCTTTTTCTGCCGGAGCAAAAGCCGGTCCGAAAGATTCCGTTCTTTCCAGACTGTCTTGCAAAAAGCTTTCCAGATTGGCGGGAGCCGCCGTTTGTCTGCTGCCGACGGTCAGAGCGTTGCGAATGGCGCTGACCAACAGTCCGCGCACGGATGCGGCGTCAAAAAAGCGCACTTCCGCTTTGGCAGGGTGGACATTGACATCAACATAATCGGGATCAACGTCAAAAAACAACGCACACAAAGGATAACGCCCGTTTTCCAACACCCCCTGATAAGCCCCCTTGATAGCGCCCAGCAGCAGTTTGTCGCGAACCGGACGGTTGTTGACAAACAGGTATTGGAAAAGCGTGTTGGCCTTGTTTAAGGTCGGCAGGCTGACATATCCGCTGATCCGGATATTGCCGCGTTCGGCGTTGATCAGAATCGAATTTTCGCCGAATTCTCGCCCCATAACGTCGCTTAGGCGTTTTAGGCGGGCATCAAACAGTTCGCCCTGACAGGCGTTCAGGCTGATTTTCTTTTTGTTGCCGTCATAGAGGTAAAAAGATATTTGCGGATTGGCCAGAGCTATCCGGTTGATAATGTCGACACATTGCGCCACCTCGCCGGCGGCCGTTTTCAAAAACTTGAGCCGCGCCGGCGTTGCATAAAACAAATCGCGCACTTCCACCCGGGTTCCGACCGCGGCCGCGGCAGGAACCGGCGCTTGTTTGACACCGCCGTTGACCTCTATTTTCCAGCCGTTTTCGGAACCCGGCCGGCGGGAAATAATTGAAAGCCGCGCAACCGATGCAATCGACGGCAGAGCCTCGCCGCGAAACCCCAGATAGCTGATGTGAAAAAGGTCGTCATCGGGGAGTTTGGAGGTGGCATGCCGCTCAACGGCCAGACCGAGTTCCGCTTCTTCCATTCCTTTGCCGTTGTCGACAACAGAAATCAGGGATTTTCCGCCGTCAACCAAGGTGATTTCTATGGAAGACGCGCCGGCGTCAATGGCGTTTTCAGCCAGTTCCTTGACCACTGAGGCGGGGCGTTCGATTACCTCGCCGGCAGCAATCTGGTTGACCAGGGTATCGGGCAGAATGCGGATAGTCATTGCGGCCAAGTCCTATTTGCGGATTTTTTTGACCAGGCTGATCAAGGCGCGGGTGGAGCTGTCATGCAGACCGGAAGCATGCCCCTGCAGTTCGGGGAGAATGCTTAAAGCCATCTGTTTGCCGAGCTCAACCCCCATCTGGTCAAACGAATCGATATTCCAGATAACGCCCTCGACAAAGACCTTGTGCTCGTACATGGCAACCAGCATACCAAGAGTATAAGGATCCACCTTTTTGATGATGATGGTGTTGGTCGGCCGGTTTCCGGAGAAAAACTTATAGCGTTTGATACGGCTGATTTCGGCGGCGGGTTTGCCGGCCTTGGACAGTTCCATTGCTGCTTCCGCCACGGTTTTGCCGCGCATCAGGGCTTCTCCCTGAGCCAGGGCGTTGGCAACCAGAATTTCGTGATGTTCCCCGATTTCGTTATGAGAAATGGCGGGGACAATCAGATCGAGCGGCACAATCTGTGTTCCCTGATGCAGAAGCTGGAAGAAAGAATGCTGCACGTCGGTACCTGCTCCGCCGAAAAGAACCGGACCGGTTGCGTATTTGACAAATTTGTTGTTCAGATTGACCGATTTGCCGTTGCTTTCCATATCCAACTGTTGCAAATAAGCCGGCAGATAACGCAGATCCTGATCATAGGGAACGATCCCCTGAGTACGGAAACCGAAGAAATTGTTGTACCATATTCCCAGCAATGCCAAAATGACCGGAATGTTGCGGTCAAACGGGGTGTTGCGGAAATGCCGATCCATTTCGTGGGCGCCGTCGAGCATTTTTTCAAAATTTTCCATACCGACGGCGAGAGCAATCGACAGGCCGACCGCCGACCACATGGAATAGCGTCCGCCGACAAAATCCCAGAATTCAAACATATTTTCGGTATTGATGCCGAATTTTTCAACTTCTTCCGCGTTGGTGGAAACGGCGACAAAATGTTTGGCAACCGCATATTCACCCAAAGCGTCAATCAGCCATTTGCGGCAGGTTTTGGCATTGGTCAGCGTTTCTATGGTGGTAAATGTTTTGGAAACGATGACAAACAACGTGGTTTCCGGGTCAATCTGGCTTAAAACGTCTTCGCAGGCGGAACCGTCAATGTTGGAGATAAAATAGCATTTGATGTCTTTTGCCCAATATTCCCGGAGAGCGGCGGTGGCCATCACCGGCCCCAGGTCGGAGCCGCCGATGCCGATGTTGACGATGGTGGTCAGCTTTTTGCCGGTGGCGCCTTTAAATTCCCCGTAGCGGACGGCATCGGTAAATTTTTTCATCTTGGCCAGGACGGCGTTGATTTCCGGCATAACGTCTTTGCCGTCAACATAAACCGGCGTATTGGCGCGGTTGCGCAAGGCCGTGTGGAGCACCGCCCGGTTTTCGGTCATATTGATTTTCTGTCCGGTGAACATAGCCTCGATTTTATCTTTGAGCTGCATTTCTTCCGCCAGCTCGATCAGGTATTGCATTGTTTTTTCGTTGAACCGGTTTTTGGAATAGTCCAGATAAAGCGGTCCTAAGGAAACGGCATATTTTGAACCGCGTTTGGCATCAAAAGCAAACAGGTTTTTCATTTCGACATTTTTAAAAAAACGATAATGGAGTGCCAGTTTTTTCCAGGCTTTTGCTTTTTTGATATTATTTTCCATCTTTTTTGTTTCTCCTAGTCTAATTAAATTTTCCGAGACTGATAATTTTCAGGTTTTCCGGTCTGAAATAGCGGGCAGCCGCCCGGTTGACCTGCTCAAGCGTTACCCGGGCAACGTATTGATTGCGCTTTTGCAGGAAATCAATCCCGATATTTTCTTTCTGCATATAAACCAGCATATTTGAAATGTTTGTTATATCGGCAAAGCGGAGATTATTGGAAGCAATCAGATAGTTTTTTGCTTCTTCCAATTCCCGGGCGGAAACGCCCTTTTCTCCCATCAGTTTCCACTCGCGGCCGAAGATTTCCACAACCCGGGAGAAGTTTTCCGGGGTGGCGGAAAAGCCGCCGACAATCAGGGCTGTTTTATCCAAAACGGAAAGCCCGGTATAGATACCGTAGGTCAGTCCTTCTTTTTCGCGGGCAGCCAGATTCAGGCGGGAGCTCAGGCCCGAACCGCCGAGGATATAATTGGCAATGTATAAAGGATAAAAATCGGCCGCATCGCGCCGGGTCCCTTCTGCCGCGGCATAGGCCATGTTTTGGGGAAGTTCCGCGTTGTGATAAGAAAAGCCGCCCGACAGATCCGGTTTGACAACGACCGTGTCATCGACCGCCCCTTCCGCCGGCAGAGCGCCGAACACGTCGTCCAGCATTGCGGTCGCTTCCGTCGCGGTCATGTCGCCGGCAATGCCTACGATCAAATTGGATCTTCCCAGATGCAATTTGGCATATTTTTTGACGTCTTTGCCCGACAGGTTTTCAATATCTTCTTTAATTCCGAGCGGGTTGGCGCCGTAAGGATGAGTACCGAACAGTTCGCGGCCGGCCGTCAGACTGAGCTGTTGACCGGGATTTTCCGACTGGCTCTCCAAAAGAGCCAGCATTTGTTTTTTCAGGCGTTTGAGGTCTGCCCGATCGACCCGCGGCGCGGTCAGAGTGTCTTTTAACATCCCGAAAGCAACCGGGGCATATTCTTTAACCGTCAGCAAATGTCCCGAAAGATCATCTTTATCTGCCGAGTACCCGATTGAAATAGCATAATTTTCCATTTTTTCTTTAAATTCCGAGGATTTCAGATCTCCGGCGGCCTCCGGCAGGAGAGCTGCCGTCAGTCCGGCCAGTCCCGCCTGTCCTTTTTCTTCCGCCCGGCTGCCAGCGGCGGCAAACGAAAAGCTGAGGCTGATAATGGGGTTGCTGTCATCTTCCAGCAGATAGGCCCTGATACCGTAGCGGGGAGAAACAATTTCCTGCACCGGGCGGGAAAAAGTGCGCCCGCCGAGTTCGGAATTTTTGACCAGTTCCTCCGCATTAAACGAGGGGCGAAAATATAAAACGGCGGCAACAATGGCCGCAGTCAGCATGATTGCACCGAATGCCTGTTTTTTATTCATTTTCCCCTCCCCGTCCTAAAGGTTTTACCGTGCCTTCGGCAAACGCCGAACCGTTTAACAGTCTGAATGCCGCTTTTTTGACGTCTTCCGCGGTAACGGCACGGATGTTGTCCGCATAATTTTCGATATCTTCTTTGGTCATACCGATTGCATAAAGAGAACCGACGATGTAAGCGGCGTCAAAAGGATTGTCTTTCAGATAAACCAGCCCGGCCAGCATTTTATTTTTGATTTTTTCGACTTTTTTGCCGTCAAGGTCATCAAGGGCATTGGCAACCGCCTCGTCTAAGGCAATTTGCAGCTCTTCGGCCGAAATACCGCGGGCGGGAACCGCCGACAGGCTGAACGTGCCGTAACTGCGCGACGCATAATCGTATGAAGAAGAAACAGCAAGCGCTTTTTTGCGTTTGACGACCAGTTCTTTGTACAGCTCGGAAGTATCGCCCTCACCGAGATAGGCCGACAGAACGGACAGGGCGTATATGTTATCCGCTCCGGTGTTATAGGAATCTACGATATAGCGGCGGACGACCCGCGGCAGCTCAACCCGCGGGAGCTGCATTTGCAGATGGCTTTTAGCGGTCGGATTGAGTACGGGAAAGCTTTTTAAGGCAACTTTCTCCCCGGCCGGAACCGCACCGTAATATTTTTCGGCCAGACGGTATGCGGTTTTAGCCTCGATATCGCCGGAAATAACAATAACCGCATTGGCGGGGACATAATAGCGGCGGTATATATCCATCACATCTTCTTTGGTCAGGTTGAGGATTTCCTCTTCGGTACCGGTAACCGGGCGGGCATAGGGATGCGTCTGCCACAGGTTTTGCTGCAATGCCTCGGAAAAAGAGGATAAAGGCTGGTTTTCCACCACCTGTTTGCGTTCCTGAAACACAATATCCCGTTCGGCGGCAAAGGCCTCGTCTGAAAAATCGAGATTATGCATACGATCGGCCTCCAAAGCCATTGCCAGCTCCAGCCGGCTGATGTCAAGGCTTTGATGATAGGCTGTATAGTCCCGGGAGGTAAAGGCGTTGCCGTCAATGCCGTTGACCTGCATAATCCGGTTCAGTTCGGAACCGGGAACGTTTTTGGTGCCGCGAAACATCAGATGTTCCAGAAGATGCGCTGCCCCGCCCTTGCCCGGTTTTTCGTCAACGGCGCCCACGCGGTACCAGACCATATGTTTGGCAATCGGCGCTTTGTGATTTTCAACAACCAACAGCCGGGCACCGTTTGAGAGCGTGTATTCCGCAATGTCAAACAGTTTGGCGGAAACCGGAAACGCCGAAAACAAACACGTCAGGCAGACAGCAATAAAAGTTTTTTTCATGTGCGGATATCATATTCCCTGTTAATTTTTATCTGCCGGAGCTTTGGACATCGGCACTACCGGCCGCAGATCATAGTTCGGCGGCAGCAACAACTGTTTTTGTTCGGAAACCTTTGAGGCGTCGGGGACTTTGCGTTCCAGCCCCAAGTCTTCCTTGGTGGCGTTGCAGGCGCCGAGCAAACAAACGGTCATAAACAAACAAGCAATTTTTTTCATTATTTCTGCTCCTTATTTTCTTTCTTTTCCGGATATAAAAGGCTGTGCAAAATAATCACCGCCGCGCCGATGCAGATAAAACTGTCGGCAACATTGAAGGCCGGCCAGTGATGTGGGCCGATGTGAAAATCGAGAAAATCAAACACGGCGCCCAGACGAACGCGGTCGATGAGGTTGCCGAGCGCTCCCCCGATAATCATGCCGAGCCCGATTTGCAGCGCGCGGATTTTTTCCTTGTGCAGCCACCACAAAAGCGCCGCGACAATAACCGCCGCTACCAGGCACAAAATAATCGTGCCGGCTGCACCGGGATTGTCAAACATTGAAAAACTGACCCCCGTGTTCCAGGCATAGACGAGATTGAAAAAAGAAGTCAGCTCCATGCCCGGCAGCCCCGACAAAACATCATTCATAATCCAGAGTTTTGTCAGCTGGTCAAGCACCAATACCACAGCGGCAACCACAATTCCCAATATCAAATTTTTCTCCTGCAAAAGCATATAAATCCGAATTGCTATTATAGCAACATTTCAATGATAAAAAAGTGCTAATTTAAAATTGTACATAAGTTCGTCAAAACAGCAGCAGCTTTGCCAGACCCAAGAAAATGAAATAGCCGCCGGAATCGGTGCAGGCAATCAAAAATACGCCGGAGGCAATCGCCGGGTCAACTTTCAGACGGTTTAAGGTCAGCGGAATAAGAATGCCCGCCAGGCTGGCAATCGTCAGGTTGCAAAGCATGGCCAGGGCTATGATATAGCTGATTGTTTTCTGGTCGGGGAACCAGATGTGAACGGCAACCCCGATCATGAGCGCAAACAAAAACCCGTTGCACAAGCCGACCATAAACTCTTTACCGATCATCCGGAGCGCATTGCGCGAGTTGAGTTCTTTGGTTGCCAGCGAGCGCACCACAACCGCCAGCGTCTGCTGTCCGGTGGTGCCGCCCATGGAAGCAACAATCGGCATCAGCACGGCCAAAACCGACAGTTGAGCGATAATATCCTGAAAACCGCCGACAACGGAAGCGGCAATCAGGGTGGCAAACAGATTGGTAACCAGCCATACCGCACGCGACCGGAAAATGCTGAATACAGAGCGGTAAACGTCGTTGCCCTCGGTTCCGGTTAAGCGCATGATGTCTTCGTTGGTTTCCTCATGGACGATTTCGACCACGTCGTCAATGTTGATAACGCCGATCAAGTGCCCTTTGTTGTCAACGACCATGGCCGACATCCAGCCGTATTTGCGGAACATATGGGCCACTTCTTCCCGGTCGGTATAAACATCGACCGGCACGATTTCGCCATCCATAACGGCGCTTAACTTTTCGCCGGCTTTGGCGCGTAAAAGTTTGTCGAGCGCAATCTCCCCGGTGGGTTTTAAGGTCTTTTCGTCAACCAGAAAAATGGTGTAAAAGTCATCCGGCAGTTCGTTGTTGTTCAGAAGATATTTTTTTGCTTCCCTCACCGTCCAACTGTCGGGCATACTGACAAAGTCGCGCGACATGATACGGCCGGCGGATTCTTCGGGATAATTTAACGATGATTTGACCTGATATTTCAGTTCCGGATCCAGGCGGCTGATAATCTGCTCCTGTTCCTTATCGTCCATGTTTTCGAGGATTTCGACGGCATCGTCAGAATCGAGTTCGTTAACGATTTTGACAATCTGGTTTTCGTTTAAGCTGTCGAGCACCTGCTCTTGGACGACTTCGTTCAGTTCGGGGAAAACGGCCGGGTCGATCCTATCGCCTAAGATTTTGACCAGTTTCATCCGGTGATGAAGATCAAGCACCTCAATCAACCGCGCCAGATCGTATTCGTCCAATCCCTCGACAATTTTTTTGACATGAATGTCATCGTCTTCGTTTAAGCCGATGATAATCGAATTGACAAACTTCGGCCCCAGTCCGAGATAGGGACGTTTGTCGTGCTGCCTTGCCTGGCGGTTAAAACGGGAAAATCTTTTTTTGGAAGAAGGCTGGTGTTTTTTTAATTTCTTTTTCATCAGCAACCTCCTCTTTATGAACGATATTTCTGATTTTATGATTGGTGCGCCCGAGAAGACTTGAACTTCCAAGAGCTTAGCTCATAACGACCTCAACGTTACGCGTTTACCAATTTCGCCACGGGCGCGCAATCATCATAAAGACAGAGCACAAATACCCCGGTTTGAAAAAATAATCAAGCTTTTTTTGAAAGCAGGTGTATTTTTTTCTTTAAAAAACTTTATTCAACACGAAAGAAAAGAGATAATCGTTTGAATTTTAACATTTTTCCATTACGGCGATAAAAAAGCCGTCAGTGCCGCTTGCAACCGGATTGAGCTCCAGCCGGCATTTTTCCCCGCAGGGCCAGGGACAACCTGTTTTTTGGTGCCACAACACCGGCATATCCGCCATTTTTATATCCGGATGACGGGCCAGAAACTTTTGTACGCGGGCGTCGTTTTCGTCAGCCAACACGGAACAGGTCATGTATATGATACGGCCGCCGGAAACCGTGAGGGTATAAGCTTTTTCAAGCAGTTCGTCCTGAACGGCGTTTAATTCGTTTAAGCGTTCTTCGGTCAGGCGAAATTTGGCATCCGGCGAACGGCGCCAGGTGCCGGTGCCCGAACACGGCGCATCGATGATAAAACGGGTGTAAACAGGGGTATCACCGGTTTTGGCAACCGTCTTAATATTGGCAATGCCCAGTCTTTCCATCCGCGGTTTCAGCTGTTCCAGCCGCTTGGGGTTAATATCGTGAGCCTCTATCATCCCCTTTCCTTTCAACAGGGAGGCAATCGCCAGCGATTTGCCGCCGGCGCCGCAGCAATAATCAATCACCCGGTCGCGGGGAGAAACATCGCACATCAGAGCGGCCAGTTGCGAGGCCTCGTCCTGCACTTCGATCAGACCTTCCTGCCAGAGTGTGCAGTTGTTGAGATTGATCCGCTCCGGCAGGCGGATGCCGACCGGCGACCAGGGAGCCGGCACGGCGTCGTATCCTTCGGCGGCAAGCCTGCTGATAATCTCTTCCCGATTGCCTTTATTGACCCGGAAATCGGCCGGTGCCGGCCGGTTTAGCGCTTTTAAGAGGGTTTCATCTTTGATTTTGGCAAACAGCCAGTCTGGACATTCGCACTCGACCGCAGGCGGATAAGGACGCTCCGGACGGCTTTGCAGCCACTGTTTTTCTTCTGCCGATACCGGCGGCAGGGCATATTCCCCGCCGGTAAAAATTTCTTCCGGATTATCATTTTGCAAATAACAGAGGAGCATTTTCCGCGGGTCTTTGCTCCCGGCATCAAATTCCAGACGCCGGCGGCGGCGGATAATATCCCATATTTTATCACCGATAAAACGACGATCGCCGGAGCCGATATAGCGGCGGGCGCGAAAATAGGCATTGATTGTATTGTCGGCCGGTTCTTTATCCGCAAAAACGGCCGACATCAGCTCAAACACCGCCTTGTAGCGGGCAGCCGGCGTCATACCTCTTCTCCTTTGCCGCCGCGAAAACCGACGGCCACCAGATATTCTTCCGGCGAAGCTTTGCGGCTGGCATCGGGCTTAAAATGCGACACTTTGGCAAAATTTTTCTTGACTTCCGCCAAAAACCCGGCTTCCGCCCCGCCTTTGAACACTTTGGCTATAAAAATACCGCCGTCGGCCAAAACATCTTTGGCAAAATCATAGGCCAGCTCAACCAGAGCCATGGTGCGCAAATGATCAGTCTGCTGATGGCCGATGGTGTTGGCCGCCATATCACTCATAACAATATCCGCTTTGCCGTTTAACAGCTGCTTAAGCCTGTCGGCGGCATCGGCGGCGGTAAAATCCTGCTGAATGAGAACCGCACCGGGAATCGGTTCGGTCGGCAAAATATCGAGCCCCACCACCTGCCCGCTGCCCTTGTTGCGCAAAACGGCAATCTGCGTCCAACCGCCGGGCGCACAACCAAGATCAACAATCGTTTTGCCGCGGCCGAGAAACTTGAACTTTTCATCCAACTGGATCAGCTTAAAAGCCGCCCGCGAACGATAGCCCTGCCGTTTGGCTTCGGCAACATAAGGATCGTTCAGTTGGCGCTCGAGCCACTGGTTTGAGGATTTTTTGCGGTATTTGGATGTCTTAACCCGGACGGTTAAGCTCCTTTTTCCGCCGATGATTTTTGCTGTCGTGCTTTTGGCCATAACATTTCTCCTTCCTGACCGCGGTCGGGGGCATCCTGCCG
>CALXPZ010000062.1 GCA_944390375.1 uncultured Alphaproteobacteria bacterium
ATAACTTCTTGAACTGAATTTATTTGAAATCATATTTTTACATGAAATTTTTTCAATAATTGTGATTTTTGTATCAACCTTATAAAGCTAAGGAGCTGAAATTACCATGAGTAAATGGGTATATACATTTGGAAACGGCCAAGCCGAAGGCGACGCCTCCATGCGTAACCTCCTGGGCGGAAAAGGTGCCAACCTTGCCGAAATGAACAAGGTCGGTCTGCCGGTTCCTCCCGGATTTACAGTTACGACTGAAGTCTGCACCTACTACTACAACAATAACAAAACCTACCCGGAAGACCTGAAAGAACAGGTTAAAGCCGCGGTTGCCGGTGTTGAAAAAATCATGGGCAAGAAATTTGCCGATGCCGAAAACCCGCTGCTGTTCTCGGTTCGTTCCGGCGCCCGCGTTTCTATGCCGGGCATGATGGACACCGTTTTGAACCTCGGTTTGAACGACGAAACGGTTAAAGCGCTGGCCAAAGCTTCCGGTTCCGAAAGATTTGCCTACGACTCCTACCGTCGTTTCCTGCAGATGTTCTCCGACGTTGTTCTCGGTGCCGATCTGGACGAATATGAAGGCGCTCTTGAAGCCATGAAAAAGGCCAAAGGCTATAAATCCGATACGGATCTGACGGCCGAAGACCTGAAAGAACTGGTTAACGAATATAAAGAAATCGGCAAAAAACTCGGCAAAGTTGTTCCGCAGGATCCGTGGGATCAGCTGTGGGCCGGTATCGGCGCCGTATTCGGCTCCTGGATGGCTGCCCGCGCAATCACTTACCGTAAACTGAACAACATCCCCGGCGACTGGGGTACCGCGGTCAACGTACAGACCATGGTATTCGGTAATGCCGGTGATGACTGCGCTACCGGCGTTTGCTTCTCGCGCGACCCGGCTACCGGTGAAAATGTTTACTACGGCGAATATCTGGTTAATGCCCAGGGCGAAGACGTTGTGGCCGGTATCCGTACCCCGCAGCCGATGGGCTCGAAAGGCGACGGCACTTCTCTGGAAGAAAAATGGCCGAACCTTTATAAGGAACTGGTTGATGTTCGCAACAACCTCGAAAAACACTATAAAGATATGCAGGATATGGAATTTACCATTGAACACGGTAAGTTGTGGATGTTGCAGTGCCGCAACGGTAAACGCACCGCTGCCGCTGCCGTTCGCATGGCTGTGGAAATGGTTGAAGAAGGCCTGATCAACAAAGAAGAAGCCATCATGCGCGTCGGCGCCGATCAGCTTGACCAGCTGTTGCACCCGATGCTTGACCCGAAAGCGGAAAAGAAAGTTATCGCTACCGGTCTGCCGGCTTCTCCGGGTGCTGCCGTCGGTCGTGCCGTATTTAATGCGGAAGATGCCGAAGCCTGGGCTGCCAAAGGTGAAAAAGTTATCCTTATCCGTAACGAAACTTCGCCGGAAGATATCGGCGGTATGCATGCCTCCCAGGGTGTTATTACGGCCCGCGGCGGTATGACCTCGCACGCGGCGGTTGTTGCCCGCGGTATGGGTACGCCTTGCGTTTCCGGTTCTCACGAAATTCATATTGATTATGCCAAAAAGACGATGACCACCGATGCCGGTGTTGTTATCAAAGAAGGCGACTGGGTATCTCTGGACGGTGCCAAAGGTCAGATCATCGAAGGTCAGATCCCGACGGTTAAGGCCGACACCAACAGCGGTAACTTCGGCAAACTGATGAGCTGGGTTGATGAAATCCGTACGATGGAAGTCCGCGCCAATGCAGAAACTCCGAAAGATGCTCAAACAGCACGTGATTTCGGTGCCGAAGGTATCGGTTTGGCTCGTACCGAACATATGTTCTTTGATGCCGAACGTATTCCGGATATGCGTGCCATGATTTTGGCCGACAATGAAGAAGGCCGCCGTGCCGCTCTGGCTCGTCTGCTGCCTTATCAGAAACAGGACTTCAAAGATCTGTTTAAGATCATGGAAGGTATGCCGGTTGTTATCCGTCTTTTGGATCCGCCGTTGCACGAATTCCTGCCGAATACCGATGCAGAAATGCAGGAACTGGCCAACAAAATGGGCCTGACGCTGGAAAAAGTTAAACAGCGCGCCAACTCTCTGCACGAAGCCAATCCGATGCTCGGACACCGTGGCTGCCGTCTGCCGATTACCTATCCGGAAATCTGCGAGATGCAGACCCGCGCTATCTTGGAAGCCGCTATGGAATGCGAAGAAGCCGGCATCAAAGTTCTGCCGGAAATCGAAGTTCCGCTGACCGGTTCCAAGAAAGAGCTGGATATTGTTAAGAACATCATTGATACGACTGCCGAAAAGATCTTTGCCGAAAAAGGCAAGAAGATTAAATACGAAGTCGGTTCGATGATTGAACTGCCGCGTGCAGCCCTGAAAGCTGACGAATTGGCACGTTCTGCCGAATTCTTCGGTTTCGGTACCAATGACCTGACTCAGACAACTCTGGGTATGAGCCGTGATGATACCGGCGCCATTTTGGACGAATATCGCGCCCGCGGCGTTTATGTGGCCGATCCGTTTGCCTCGATTGACGTTGAAGGCGTCGGCGTTTTGGTTAAACTCGCCTGCGAAAAAGCCCGCAGCACCAACCCGAACATCTGGCTTGGCGTTTGCGGCGAACACGGCGGTGATCCGGCGTCGATCGACTTCTTCCAGACTTGCGGCATGAACTATGTTTCCTGCTCGCCCTACCGTGTACCGGTAGCTCGTCTGGCTGCCGCTCAGGCTGCTATCCGCCACAAAGGCGAAAAGATCGAAAAAACCTGCCGCAAATGCGCCTAAGATCAGGCTCGTTTGAAATGACAGGAAAAGCGCCCGAGTGAAATCGGGCGCTTTTTGTTAGCCCTCCGGCCGGGTCGGAGGGTATCTTTTTTCGTAAAATGCCGACAAGAAAGAGCAAAACAATATGCAAGGCGGGCGTGGTGAAAGCTGAGATAACGAAAAAGCGCGTACTGAAGAGAACATAATCGTGCAGGCAGGGAAATGGAAAAAAACAGCGCCGGAGAGATAAGCGGAGAAAGGCGTAATCAAAAAAGGATGAAATCCGGTATAAGGGGAAGCGTATTTTTCTAAGCGATGTTTCAGGTATTTTTTCAGATATTGTTAATAATTGACAAAAAAACTTTTTTGAGTTATATGTTTTTTGCACATTTGAATTATTAAACAATATTACAATTATGGAAAAACTGAAAATTTTTAGGCGACTTTACGTCAGTACGCTGTTTGCTCCTCCGCTTTTGGACAGATTTTGGCAGGCGGCCATGTATGATCTGGACGGAGAAGCTTTTGGCGTTTGGTGTGATGTCCGAAAAGAAATTGAGCAAAATGCGCAAAAGCAGCAGGATCTGCTGAAACAAATGTTTGATGACCTGCTGTTGACGGAAAAAGAACTGAATCTTGACGATTTGGTTTGTTTGCTGGAAGATTTTCCCGAACTGATCCAGGACAATGAAAAGCGCCTGCAAAGTTTGGTTACCGTGTTACCGCGGGAAACCGAAAGCCGGCGGAAACTGGAAAATGTTCTGGAAAAAAATTGTAAAATGCCGCAGGCAAATGTTCAACTTTAATTTATAATTATGGACAGAGAAAAAAGAGAGGCGTTGCTTAACATTAATGCGGAGCTGCTTCAAAAAAACAGCTGCGGTTTGTCGCTGATCGTTTACGGTTTGCTCGGCGAACAGCAAAAGAACCTGGCGGGCTGGGATAATTTTTCCGATGAAGAAAAGGAAAGGGCAGCGGAAAGTTACAGACTTTATCGCGAAACCGTCAAAGATACGCTTGATGCGTGGAAGGATAACGCCGAAACTGACGATCTTTATGCCATCGGCTGCCGCGAAATGCGCCAATTGCTGAGAATTTTGCCAATAGTTTAGCAGGCAGAAAAAAAAGGGGAGGCTTATGAAAAGCCTGCCCCTTTTTTCGTGATTGGGGCATAACGGGCAGAGGGCGGAATTGGGGCGCCGGAAAAAGCGCAAGGCAGGGAGCCGTTTGTGAGAGGCAAAACAGAGAGCGGCCGGAGTATGTTTATTTCCGAGAAAGATGGTTTTTAAATTCCGGTCAGCCGAAAATTCGAAAGTTGCGTTTGTCGGCCGGCAGGTAAAATGTGATTGACTTTTTTGGACAAAAAAGCTATTATTGTTATGTTTTACTTAATTATTAAATTTATAGATATGATGAAGTTTCAAAATTTTGAAGAGCTTTACGGTGCGGCCTGTGATATCTTTGCCGCTGCCGGTCATAACCCTGTCGTTGCCGCATCTGTTGCCAGACAGAAGAAAGTTTTGCTGGCTCAGTTTGCCGCTAATTTCCCGTCCTCTCTGAACGAAGCGGAAGAGCATCCGGGATTTGATGTTCTGCAGTTTATGAATATGCTGCTGAAGTTTCCGGAAATATTGGGCGGAAAAGGGTTGAAACTGAAATTGCTGTTGAGCAGTTTTGAGGACAACAGAATTGATGTTTTGCCGGAATTGAAAGTTTTGTGCGAAAATCTGCAGGACAAAACATCGGCGCTGACGGACGAAGAAAAGGAGATCGAGTCTGCGCTCAGGAAATCTTTTCCCACCAGTCTAAATGAACTGAAACAGATGCCGTTTCCGACGGAGAATGTGATTGCGTTTTTATCTTCGCATAACGGTGTATGTTGCGGCCGGCGACGGGCGTTTATCAGTTTGATGTGCGATTTGAGCAAAAGCGGTTTTCCTTTAACGGAAGAGCTGATCGGTCAGTGGAAAGGGACGGCTTTGCATCCGTGAGTCGTCGGACTTTACGAAAAAAGGACAGGGATACCTGTCCTTTTTTCGTTTTATGTATAAGAACGGTTACGGCGGCGGTCCTTTTGTCTTGAAAAACGATGTTGAACGAAGGTTCAGGAAGAAGATCTGCAAAAAGTTTTAATTTTTTTTCTTTTTGGTGTTTTTGTTGTTGAAAATTAAACTAATATTGCTTAAGTTAACTGATGTATTAGTTATTTAATAAATGAAACCCATATGGAGAAATAAAATGAAAAAACTTTTAGGTTTGTTCTGCATGGTTGCCATGCTGTCCGCTTGTTCGTCAACCGGTTCCAACGGCGGCCTGTTCGGTGGCAGCGAATGTGACTCGCGCGATGCCCGCAACTTTATGGCTAATGCCGAAGACAGAGTTTTCTTTGCTTTCGACAGCTATTCTTTGAGCGATAACGCCGAAGAAATTCTTGACACCCAGGTCGAATGGCTGAAAAAACACGAAAACGTCAATGTCGTTGTTCAAGGCTACTGCGATGAAAGAGGTACCAGAGAATACAACCTGGCTTTGGGTGAACGCCGTGCAAACGCCGTTAAAAATTACCTGGTAGCCAAAGGTATTGCCGCCGACAGAATCTCGACCATTTCTTATGGTAAAGAAAGACCGGCCGTTCTCGGCAACAACGAAGCTGCCTGGGCTCAGAACCGTCGTGCCGTTACCGTTGTTAAAGCCGGCAACTAATCCGACAGTCTTCTTTTGGTAAGCTTACAAACTAAGAGAGGTATTCCGTTTGGGATACCTCTTTTTTTATGCTTGTGGTTTGGCGTAATTTGACTTATATCTGAAAAAAATAACTGTGAGAAAGGTTACAAATGAAAAAACAGTATCGGATTGGGGCTGCCGTTTTGGCGGTATTGCTTGCCGGCGCCGCACCGTGCGCCGCTCAGGACGCAACCGTTATCATGCAGGAGTTGGGGGATATCCGGGAAGACCTGAAAATCCTGCAACGTCAGATGTATAACAGCGAAGGTTCGGACATTGTCGTTCAGCTCGGCAAATTGGATGAGCTGACCCGCGCCACCGCTGGTCGGCTGGATGAAATGAACCACAGAATCGACCAGCTTAGCGAAAAAATTGACCTGATCAACAAAGATATTGATGTGCGGATGAAACTGCTGGAGGGAAAAAAAATAACCGCCTCGGCGGAGACTGCGGCCGACAATTCTCCCAAGTTTGACGCACCGGTGGCAAAAAATGCTCCGGATTCAATCGTCGGCGGGGCTATCAGCGGCGGAGAACTGCAACCGTTAAAAAAGCCGACGGCGGCGGATATTTATCAGCAGGGGCTGGAAGCCTTGAAAGCTTCTGATTTTGCTGCGGCGGAAGAAAAGTTTAATACTGTTTTGAAAAAATTCCCGGATGATAAACTGGCGGCCAATGCTCAATATTGGCTCGGGGAAACATATTATGTCCGCAAAGATTTCAGCCGTGCGGCGGTGGCTTTCGGAAAAGGATATCAAGATTATAAAAACAGTTCCAAAAGAGCCGACAGTCTGCTTAAACTCGGTATGTCCATGCAAGCACTGGGACAAAAAGACGATGCCTGTGCTGCCTTTCAGGGGCTGACGGCAGAGTTTCCGAAAGCAGACAAGTCATTGCGGGATAAAGCGGCGGAAAGGGTTAAGCAACTGGGCTGCAAGTAATGATGCCGGCGGAAGACATCTTCGCCCGGAAACTTGATGCCGTTGCCGCAGACAATCAGGCAAATTTCCGGGTGCTGGCGGCAGCTGTTTCCGGCGGGGCGGATTCCCTTGCCCTGGCCTGGCTTTTGAACAGCTATTGCCACCAACGGGGGATTAAGGCGGTGGTGCTGACGGTCAATCATCATCTGCGTGCGGCTGCGGATAAAGAAGCGGAGATGGTGGCCGCTTTGATGAAAAAATGGGGAACGGAACACCATATCCTGAACTGGTATCCGCCCAAAGAACTGACCGGCGTGGAAGAAAAAGCGCGTGAAGCGCGTTATCGGCTGATGGAAGAATGGTGTGTTCAAAATGGGGTTTCGTATCTGCTGACGGCGCATCATCTGCGGGATCAGGCGGAAACTTTTTTGATGCGTCTGGAGCGGGGAAGCGGTGTTGACGGTTTGTCGGCGATGGCCGGGTTGAGCCGCCGGGGGAAAATTTTTATCCTGCGTCCGCTGCTGGAAACGGATCCGCAGGATCTGCGGCAACTGCTTTCTGCTGAAGGTATCTCCTGGGCAGAGGACGAATCGAACGACTGCGATGATTTTTTAAGAGTGAGAATCCGAAAATTTTTGCCCGAACTGGAACAAAAAACGGGGATTACCGTCCGCCGTTTGGCCGATGCGGCTTTTGCCCTGCGGCAGACCAGAAGTTATCTGGAAGAGGTTGCGGCGGCTTTTATCCGTTCCCGCGTCCGCCGTTATGAAGGACCGGCAGTCAGCATTTCTCCGCAGGCTTTCTTAAAACAGCACCGGGAGATCCGGCTGCGGGTTTTGTCGCGCCTGATCAGGGAAACAGGCGGCAGGGATTATCCGCCGGAGTATAAGGAACTGCTGCGGCTGGATACGGCTCTGGGGCAGGGAGATTTTGCCGGCCGCACGCTCGGCGGTTGCGAGATCGTGCCTTTTATGAAACGGTGGTGGATTATCCGCGAAAGTAAAGAAAAGCGCCCCGTATCACGCAGCTGGTGGGAAGAATTTGTTAACCGGCATCCTGCCTATAAACAGATTGTTATCCCCTATAAGCTGAAATGTCTGCTGGCAGAAAAAAATAACGGAGGCGAAACTCTATTGTGTTTTGAAAATAAACAAACTATATATAGACAAGGTTGATTATTAACTTGGGAAAATAAGATGAAAATGGGTAAAAGTTTGGTTTTCTGGCTGGCGGCGATTATATTACTGACCGCGATTGCCAATATGGCGGGGCAGGGTAATTCTCTGTCCGCGGGCGGCAACCAGGTGCCTTTTTCCGAATTTATGGATCAGGCGGAAAATAATAAAATCGCTGAGGTTACCGTATCCGGACCGGATGTGTACGGAACATATACCGACGGCGGAAAATTTTATACCTATGCACCGTATGATCCGACTATGATTGAAACCCTGCGTAAAAACAACGTGGTGGTCAATGCCAAGCCGGAAGACACTTCCGCCAATACTTTCTGGGGAATTTTTATTTCCTGGTTCCCGATGATTCTTTTGATCGGCGTGTGGATTTTCTTTATGCGGCAGGCTAATGCCGGCAATAACAAAGCGATGAGTTTCGGCAAGTCGCGTGCGCGGCTTTTGGAAAATACGAAAAAAGTTACTTTTGCCGATGTTGCCGGCTGCGACGAATCCAAACAGGATCTGGAAGAAGTCATAGATTTTCTGAAAGATCCGGGCAAGTTCCAGAGGCTCGGCGGCAAAATCCCCAAGGGCGTGCTGCTCGTCGGCCCTCCGGGAACGGGTAAAACCCTGCTGGCCAAGGCGGTGGCCGGTGAGGCCGATGTGCCGTTCTTTTCCATTTCCGGCTCGGATTTTGTGGAAATGTTTGTCGGTGTCGGTGCTTCGCGGGTGCGCGACATGTTTGCCCAGGCCAAGAAAAATTCTCCCTGCCTGCTGTTTATCGACGAAATTGACGCGGTCGGACGCCATCGCGGCGCCGGACTCGGCGGCGGCAATGATGAACGCGAGCAGACGCTGAACCAGCTGCTGGTGGAAATGGACGGTTTTGATGAGAACGAAAACGTGATTTTGATTGCCGCCACCAACCGGCCGGATGTTTTGGATCCCGCGCTTTTGCGTCCGGGGCGTTTTGACCGTCAGGTCGTAGTGCCCAATCCCGATGTTAAGGGCCGTGAGGAAATTTTGAAAGTGCATGTTCGCAAAGTGCCGCTGGCCAAAGACGTCAACCTGGCGGTGGTTGCCCGCGGTACACCCGGTTTTTCCGGTGCAGATCTGGCCAACCTGGTCAACGAGGCGGCATTGTTGGCCGCGCGGCGCAACAAGCGTAAAGTTACCTCCAAAGATTTTGACGATGCCAAAGACAAAGTGCTGATGGGTAACGAGCGTAAATCGATGGCCATGGACGAGGAAGAGAAAAAGCTGACGGCCTATCATGAAGCCGGGCATGCCATTTGTTCGCTCAACGTACCGGAAACCGATCCCATCCACAAGGCGACCATCGTGCCGCGGGGTAGGGCGCTCGGTATGGTTCAGCAGTTGCCGGAAAAAGATCAGTATTCCTATTCGCGGGCAAAAATGCTTTCGCGCCTGATTATCTGTATGGGCGGCCGGGCGGCAGAAGAGCTGAAATTCGGTCGGGATAAGGTAACCAGCGGCGCGTCGTCCGATATTGCGGCGGCAACCAAGCTTGCACGCGCAATGGTTACGGAATGGGGAATGAGCGATGTGCTTGGGCCGGTGCTTTATGTGGAAAATTCCGAAGAGGTTTTTCTCGGCAAGTCGGTTACCCAGAATAAAAACATGAGCGAAGAAACCGCCCGGGCGGTCGATGCCGAAATTAAGCGGCTGGTTTGCGATGCTCATGAAGGCGCGCTGAAAATTTTGCAGGATAAAAAAGAGGACTGGGAACGCCTGTCCCAGGCTTTGATTGAGTATGAAACCCTGACCGGTGACGAAATCAAGCAGGTGCTGGCCGGCGAAAAAATCAACAAAGCCGCGGAGGCGCCGGTTGATCCGTCCAAGCAAACGCATGCTTCGGTTCCGGAGCTGTAGAAAACAGACAATAAAAGATCCCGGCCGGTTTTGCACCAGTCGGGATTTTTTGTTTTTTTGCAGGTTATTTTTTTTCTTCAGTCAGCAGTTGTTTCCACATTTGAATTTCCCGATTAATGTTTGCCCTTGCCGCAGATTCCATACGCGTCCGGAAGAACGGCAATAAGAAAATGTTTTCCCGCTCAATAAACATTTGAAGCACGGTGATGCGTCGTTGAGCATATGTTTTTTCGGAAATATGGATATATTCCTCTCTGATGCCGGCCGCATATTGCAGATAAACATCATACGAATCGCCTAAAACAGCCAGATCAAGGTCGTGAATAAGCCGCTCTTCCAACTGCATTTTTTCGCGGTCTGCTTCGTTCATTTCGTGGTCGGTTGCCAGAATATACCGGCTGATGATCTTTGGATCGCAGGCGGCGTTGCAGTATTGGCCGATGAGTTCAACCGATTTTTTTACATCGTCGCTTTTCCCTTCGTTGATCAGATCATGCATGAAAATGCCCGGTAGCAGATGCTTTTGGTCAAAACCGTGTTTTTCTTGTGTGGCATAGACATATAGCCAGTCGACCATATATGCCAGATGGGACATTGTGTGATAAACACGGCCGGGTGCGTTGTATCGTTTGACCAGCAAATGATAGCGGTAGTCGCTGTCAATATTCTTTTCGGTGTTCCAAAGGTTGTACAAATATTTGGCAGCCAGTTTGTCCATTGTCGACGGCATCACGTAAAGGGCGGCCAGGCTGAACAGATTGTTACTGCACAGGCTGAGCACTTTTTGTGCCGTAACGTAGCGTATCGGGTCGGGCATACCGGAGTATCTTTCCAACGGGTAGTAAACCTGCTGGATAGGGGAGCCGTAGTGGCGCGCGATCTGCTGGTTGTGGTAGCTGACAACGATCTGATCGTCGTAACGACTGTCGCGGATAAGCATATCGGCACCGGCATTGATGGCGGCCAGTATTTCTTCCCCCCGGTAAGGAACAACGCTGATGCAGTTCGGGTCGGCACTCAGTTTTCCGTACAAACGGCGGAAAAAAGACTTTTCTTCTCCGAAAACACCGGCTTGCCGCAAAAAAGTCTGCAAACGGATAAAATCGGAAAAAGACGATTTTATCATCTTTATCCGCTCTTCGGTTGAGAACAACGGTTCTTTTTCCGGGCAGGCGTTAACGGCTATGATAATATGCCGGCAAATGTTAAGGGCTTCGGCAACAACGGCCATCTCTTTGATCGTCCATAAGTCAAAGATGTTTGCATAAAAACCTGTTTTTTCCATAATAGTATTTTTAAAAATTAGATAAAATGATTAATTGTAGATTTTCTGGGTAACATAAAAGCGATAAAAAAGCAAGGTTTATAAAAATTTTCGGCGATAAAAGGAGGGGGCAAAAAGAATGTACCGGCAGTCGTATAAAATTGCCGGGCAGGGAAAATGGATTGTTGCCATTTGCGGCGAAAGTTATATATTGATAAAAAAACTGACAAGGGAGTTTTATATTATGGCTAAAAAATTATTTGGCACCGACGGGGTGCGCGGAGTGGCCAATGTCTATCCGATGACGGCGGAATTTGCGGTTAAGCTCGGTATGGCCTGCGGACAGGAGATCTGCCGCGGCAGGAAACGGGCGGCCATCGGGCGCGATACCCGTATTTCCGGCGAGATGCTCGAGGCTGCGCTGACGGCAGGTTTGACGGCTGCCGGGGTCGATGTGGTTAAACTCGGCGTGCTGCCGACGCCGGCGCTGACTTCGGTTACACCGGAGCTCGGCGTGGATATGTCGTTTATGATCACCGCTTCGCACAATCCGTATCAGGATAACGGAATTAAGCTGATTGCCGCCGACGGCGATAAATTTTCCGACGATATAACTTCCCGGCTGGAGGAGATTATCGCCGAAGACAACTTCGTGCTTTCAAGCGATGTTTTGGGAACCGTGAGCGAAAATAAAGAGGCGGTTGTTCTCTATTTGGAAAAAGCCAAAAGTTTTATCGAATCGGAACGTCCGCTGAAAGGGCTGAGGGTGGTGCTTGACTGCGCCAACGGCGTTTTTTCGGAGATTATGCCGCAAGTGTTTATGGATCTCGGCGCCGGAGTGATCGCGCTCGGCAACAAACCGGACGGCCGCAACATCAACAAAGATTGCGGGTCGCAGCATCCGGAACAGATGTTTGAAACCGTTCGCGGCGCTCATGCGCAGCTCGGGATCGCGGTGGACGGCGATGGCGACAGAATTGTCGTTTGCAACGAAAAAGGCGAAAAAATTGCCGGTGAACAACTGATTGCTTTTCTTGCACAAACCCTAAAGGCGGAAGGAAAATATCACGGTAACGCGGTGGTGTCGACGGTGTTGTCCAATACCGCGCTTGAACGTTATGTCCGTTCTCTCGGTATGGATTATTACAGCACCAAAGTCGGCGAGCGGGCGGTGATTGCCAAAATGCGCGAACTCGGCTGCAGTGTCGGCGGTGAAGAATCGGGGCATATCGTGGCGGCGGATTACGGCAAAACCGGTGACGGTATGGTTACGGCTCTGCTGGTCAGCCTGGGATTGTTGAAGAGCGGCAAAAAAATGAGTGAGATTTTCCCGCTGTTTGATTTTGATCCGTTCGTTTTCGTAAACCTGAGAGTGAAAGACCGCGACACCGTCAAGGCGGCGGTGGCCGATGAAAAAGTGAAAAATGCGGTGCAGGCGGCAACCGACAAAATGGCCGGCAACGGGCGAGTGGTTTTGCATCCGTCGGGTACCGAACCGGTGGTAAGAGTCTGGGTTTCCGGCAGCAACGAGGCGCTGGTGCGGGAATTGAGCAGCTCTATTGTTGATGAAATTAAGCGTTTTCAATAAGAGGAAAAAATGTTAAACGGCCTGAAAGCATTATTTTCGAGCGGGTTGATTTTTCAACCGATGGTTTTGTGCGGGGTTGTCAGCGGATTTTTGATGTCGGCTTATCTGGATTGGGAAGAATTTTTCCCGTTGTTCGGCAATGTCGAATTTTATTTGATGGTAGCGGCGGTATCCGGTCTTTATACTCTGTTTTTTAATCAAACATATAAAGAGCACGGCTTGGGACTTGACTATCCGGCAATGGGCGGCAAGTTTTTGGGCAATTTGCTGCAGTTGGCTTTTGCCTGTGTTTTGACTTTTATTTTTTTTGAAACCTTGCTCTTTTAATAAGGCACCGCAGAATGACGGATATTCGCCGCGGACTTGAAATTTTAAAACAAAACATCCGGATTGCACCGGAAAAACCCGGTGTGTACCGAATGCTCGGCAAAGACGGTAAAGTTCTTTATGTCGGCAAGGCCAAAAATATCAAAAAAAGGATTGTGGCCTATTCGCACCTCAATAAGCTGCCGGTGCGCTTGCAGCGAATGGTGGCGGAAATCGAAAGAATGGAGTTTATCGTTGTTGAAAACGAGGCCAAAGCTCTGCTTTTGGAAAACGAGCTGATCAAAAAGCTGGAGCCGCATTACAACATTCTGCTCAAAGATGACAAAAGTTTTCCCTATCTTGCGCTCGATGTTCGGGCCGAATATCCGGTTTTGAAAAAATACCGGGGCGAAAAAAAAGAGGGAATGAAATATTTCGGCCCCTTTGCCAATGCGGGGGCGGTTAACAACGTGCTTGACCTTTTGCAAAAGGCTTTTTTGCTGCGTTCCTGCGCAGACAGCGCTTTTGCTCACCGCGATCGCCCCTGCCTGATGTACCAAATTAAGCGTTGTTCGGCGCCCTGTGTCGGTAAAATCTCCAAAGAAGACTATCGGCGGTTGGTGGATGAAGCAGTTGCGTTTATTGAAAACAAAAGCCACAAGCTGCGCGACGAGTTGACGGAAAAAATGGAAGAAGCCAGCGAAAGGCAGGACTTTGAACAGGCAATGGTTTACCGCGACCGCATCCGTGCCTTAACCAGCGTGCAGCAGGGGACGAATGTGGAATACGGCGGCATCCGGTCGGCCGACTTTGTAGCTATGTACCGGCAGAACGGGCAGGTGTGTATACAGGTTTTCTTTATCCGTTCCGGGCAAAACTGCGGCAATTTGCCGTTTTTCCCAAAACAGGCGGAAGAGGCAGAGGACAGCGAGATTATGGAGGCTTTTTTAAGCAGCTTTTACGCTTCTCATCTGCCGCCGGCGGAGATTGTGCTGGCCGATGAAATCGGCGGGCAGGAGTTTTTAAGCGGTGCCATCGGAGCAAAAATCAATGTGTATCAGCGGGGCGACAAAGCAAAAATTGCCGCCAATGTCAAAAACAACGCTAAAGAATCGCTTGAACGCAAAATGGCGCTGGAAAATTCAATTCGCAGCAATCTGCTGGAAATGCAGAGGGTGTTTGAACTGCCGAAAATGCCGGAACGGATAGAAGTGTATGATAACTCGCATATTCAGGGCAGCTATGCCGTGGGGGCGATGATCGTGGCAACCCCCGCCGGTTTTGATAAAAAGTCGTACCGTACCTTTAACATAAAAGATCCGACCATTACCAACGATGACTTTGCGATGATGAAAGAAGTGCTGACCCGGCGTTTTAACAAGATGACGCCGGAAAACCGGCCCGACGTGATATTGCTTGACGGCGGTCTGGGACAGCTGCACGCAGTGCTTGAAAGTCTTGGCGGTTTTGATCTGTCGGGGATTGCCGTAATTGCCATTTCCAAAGGGCCGGAGCGCAATGCCGGCAAAGAGTTTTATCATCAGGCCGGCAAAGAGAGTTTTGCCCTGCCGTTTGCTTCGCCGCTCGCCTTTTATATGCAAAATATCCGTGATGAGGCGCACCGTTTTGCCATCGGTACCCACCGTAAAAAGCGCGGCAAATCGATCACGCGTTCCAAACTTGATGAGATAGAGGGAATCGGAGCCGGAAGAAAAAAAGCACTGCTCAATTATTTCGGTTCGGCCGAGGCGGTGGCGCAGGCAGGCTTGAAAGATATCGAAAAAGTCGCGGGAATCAGCAAAAAAACGGCGGAAAAAGTATTTAAATACTTTCATAAATGAATTTTATGCAATATAGTTTTGAAAAGATGAATTTTAATTTTTTGTGATAGGTGGAACCGTGTTGTACAATCTTCCCAATATTTTGACAATTTCCAGGATTGTGGTGATCCCGGTTATGTTTCTTGCTATTTATATTCATTCGGTTTTATGGTCGATTTTGGCAGGCGTGTTGTTTGTGCTGGCGTCGATCACCGATTATCTGGACGGCTATTTTGCCCGTTCGCGCAATCAGAACTCGGTTTTGGGGCGGCTGCTTGATCCGATTGCCGATAAGTTGCTGGTTATTTCCGCATTGGTGATTATCGTGGCCAATCATCTGGTAACGCCGCTGACTTATATTCCGGTTATCATCATTATGTGCCGGGAAGTTTTGGTTTCCGGTTTGCGCGAGTTTTTGGCCGAGTTTAACGTCGGTATGCCGGTTACCCGTCTGGCTAAATGGAAAACGGGGTTCCAGATGACGGCCATTTCGATGATTTTGCTCCAACATCTGCCGTTGATCGGTGCTCCGGTCGGGGTGCTCGGCGAATGGTTGCTGTGGGTGGCCGGAATCCTGACTTTTATAACAGGATATCAGTATTTTGAAAAATGTCTGGATTATATTTACACCGTTGAAAACAAGAAAAAGAACCCGGTTAAAAAAGTGGAGCAGGAAGTTAAAAAGATTGCCGTGCGGGTAAAAAAGAGCGTGGAAAAAGCAGTGGAGAAAAAAGCCGCAACTTCCCGTCGCGGCCGCAAAACGCAGACAACGGAAGCAGCTATGCCGAAGAAAACCGCCGCAAAATCCGCGGTTAAAAACAGCCGCCGCCGTAAAAGAAATGCCCCGAAGACTGCTGCGGTGAAAAAAGAAACGGTTCCGGCCAAGGAAACGCCTGCCGCCAAAACAACCGTTCCCGAAAAAACGGAAGCCTGATGATCTGACCGGCGGCCGGTATGGAGATAAGAAAAGCACATATTCTGGTTGTTGATGACGATACCCGCTTGCGAGCTCTTTTGCAGCGTTTTTTAAGGGAAAGCGGGTTTCTGGTTTCTTCCGCCAAAGGGGCGGAGGAAGCCAGAATGATGCTTAAACAGTATCGGTTTGATCTTTTGATCGTTGACATTATGATGCCGGAAGAAAGCGGGCTTGAATTTTTGGAAGGACTGCGCCGGGAAAATGATGTGCCGGTGATTTTGCTGACGGCAATGGGCGAGACAGGCGATCGTATAGCCGGTTTGGAAACGGGCGCCGACGATTATCTGCCCAAACCTTTCGAGCCGAAGGAATTGGTGTTGAGGATTAAAAATATTCTCCGGCGGTCGCCGCAGGAAAGCGAAAAGCAGGAAACCCGACTTAATCTGGGACAGTGCCGTTACGATCTGGAAACCCGCGAGCTGACTGGCAAACAGGGGGAAATTATCCATATTACGCCGGTGGAACAGGCCATGCTTTCACTTTTGGGGCAAAAAACCGGACAGATATTCAGCCGCGACCGGCTGGCGGAGCTGCTGGGCGCCGGTCAGGGACCGCGTTCGATCGATGTGCAGGTTACCCGACTGCGTAAAAAAATTGAAAAAGATTCGAAAAATCCGCGCTATTTGCAGACGGTTCGCGGTAAAGGCTATATGCTGCTGACCGAATAACTTTGTACTAACTTGAAGGAGCAGGAAAATGCATTTGACATTTCCGAAAAAAGTGGAAGATACGATGCGCTATCTGAAAATCAAGATGCTGCCGCGCACGTTGTTTTTCCGCACGATGCTGTTGATCTTCATCCCTTTGATCGTGGTTCAGGTGGTGTCGATCGTCGCATTTTTTGACGGCAGCTGGGGAAGGGTCGGCAAAAGACTTTCGACCAATTTGACCTCGAATATGGCTTTTGCCATGCAGTTGTCGGAAAAATCACCGGCTAATCTCCCGGAGATAAAAGCACTGACAAAAAAGATTTTTGACATGGAATTTGAATATTATCCCAATGCCAAAAAGCATGAAGTCATCCGCAAAGTCAGAAAACAAAACAAGCTGGTTACAGGCTTTTTGGAAGATGCTCTGCGGACGGAATTTCCGGAAGCAATTACCAGTATTTACATCGGCAAAAGCAATCCCGACTTGGTGGTTTTTGTCGATACCGAAAACGGATTGTATCAGTTTGCAACATCCTCAAAGAATATTTTCAGCACATCGATTTTCGGTTTTGTGGCCTGGATGATCGGAACGTCGCTGTTGTTGTTTTTGATGGCGGTTTTGTTCCTGCGTATTCAGGTTCGCTCGATTGCCGATTTGGCAGAAGCGGCGGAAGAGTTCGGCAAAGGGGTGGACAACAAGAAGTTTAAGCCCTACGGGTCTTCGGAAGTTCGGCGCGCGGGTATCGCTTTTATTAAGATGAAAGAGCGTATTCAGCGTCAGATCAGCGAAAGGACTCAGATGTTGGCCGGTGTATCTCATGACTTAAGAACCCCGCTGACCCGAATGAAATTGCAGTTGGCCATGCTGCCCGATGATGATAAAAACGGGCTGGACAAGAAAGAGTTTCTGCAAGACGTGGACGAGATGGAAAAGATGCTTGAGGGGTATCTGTCGTTTGTTTCCGGTGAAGGCGGCGAACCGTCGACCTTTGTTGATATGAACGAGATGATTTTGAGCATATTGAACAAGTTCCGTAACAGCAAAGCTTTGATCCGATATACCACAAACGATCAGGTGAGCGCCATCCAGGGACGGGAACAGTCGCTGAAACGGGCGCTGACCAATATTATCGGCAATGCTTTCAATTACGGCAACACGGTTTCTGTTTCGCTTGAGAGTAACAACAATAAACTGGAAATTACGGTTGATGACGACGGGCCCGGGATTCCGCCCGACAAGAGAGAAGACGTTTTCAAGGCCTTTTACCGGATTGAGGGGTCCCGCAACAAGGAAACCGGCGGTGTCGGTCTGGGATTGTCGATTGCTAAAGATGTTATTGTTTCACACGGCGGTAAAATTGAGCTCGCCGACGCACCGATAGGAGGCTTGAGGGTACTCATTTCTATTCC
>CALXPZ010000063.1 GCA_944390375.1 uncultured Alphaproteobacteria bacterium
GCAAAAAGCGCGTACCCGGTCGTTGATGTCCTGCGTGGTGATGATGTCGCCGTTAACCAGCGCCAAAATTCGGATTGCTCCGGTGTATGGCGTCGGTTTTCGGATGTTGACGGGTTGCGGTTCTTCGGACTGTGTTTCTTCATCGACGGGCGCCGACGGTTGACGGAATAAAACGGATGAGCCTTCGCTTTCGTCCGCGGCCGGAGTTTCGGGGCGTGCAGGCGCGTAACCGGGGGCAAATTGGGCGCGGGCGTTAAAAGAAAAAATTAAACACAGAGTCAGCAGCAGTTTTTTGATCATGTTTTGCTCCTTGTTTAGTTTGACCCTATTCCGCCGAGTGTTTTCAGCAGAAACGTGGCCGAATATTCGTAACTATCGTCATAGTCGGGATCGGTTGAATTGTATTTATGGATGTTGAAGATCAATTTAAAGCATTCGTCTTCATAAATAAGCTCTCCTCCGTGTTCCAGCGAACCGTCGGAATCGGCCGTCAAGTCCTGCCGGTTGTAGGCGGTAATCCGCCAGTCGCGGGATATTTTGGCCTGAACGGAAGTGTAGAGCTCTTTTCTTTCTCTGTAGTCATCAAAGAAATAGAGCCCGCTGTCCGCCCGATTGTCGTTTCTTCCGTTGATGGAAGTAAAGGCAATGTAGGCAGATAAAATATCCGTGCCGATCCGTGCGTTGACTTCGTTGTATTTGAATTCGAAATTGCTGCGGTCGATGCGGAAACGGTAGTTGAGGTCAAGATAAGACGAAGGCGAGGCATAGATACGGCCGACATAGTCGCTTAAGTGGCTGTTGTCGCCCAAGCTTTCTGAAAAACTCTCGTCTTTTTCAAAATAGTAGCTTTGCGCAATGAACATGGAAGTACGGCCGATGACGTTGCCGTACGAACTCCAGTTGATGCCGTAGCTGATGCGGCTGCCGGTGTCGTTGCGGTCATAACCGTCGTAACGATCCAAATTGAGGATGTTGGTGTCGTCAAGCTGAGCGTTTAAGCTGTCTTCGTTGGGTATTTTATTGATTTTGTTGCCGCCGTTCGGAGCCGCCACGGCAACGATTACCGGTTCGATAATCTGACGTGAGGTTTCGGTCGCTTTGACAAACGGCAGTCGCCATTCTACCCCGGCCTGCGGGAAGATGCGACCGACCGAGCCGGTGTAGGTATCGTCCTGATTGTTGATGTATTTGTCAACATAATACAGGTCTGATTTGACCGAGGCCACAAATTTGTATTTTTCTCCGTAAGGGCTGGTGTAGGGCAGGTTCCAGGAATTGATCATGGTTGCGCGCTGGGTGTTTGTTTCGTCCCGTTCGCGGTAAACGGAGGCCATGCTGACGGTGTTTTTGAAATAGGCGCCGTTGCTGTATGGTTCGCTTATGTTTTCATAGGTAATCAGCGGCAGAATATAAGGTTTGCTGTAATCGCGGGCTTCAAATTCGGACAGATGGTATTCTCTTAAGGAATAGCTGACCAGCTTGTAAGAATATGCCTCTATGGCCGCATAATCGCGACCGTCAAAACGTTCAAACGCAATGTTTGAGGTCAGCCAGGTTTCTGTTTTGCCGGGCAGGGACATATCTTTTAAGTATGAGCCGTCGGACGCATAGTTAATATCCATGCTTGCCAGCCAGAAGTCGTTGATTTCATAGCGGCCTTTCATAAAGAGGTTGTATCTCTTTTCGTCCGTGTCTTTGTCTTTCATGTAGGTGCCGGAAACGGAGAGGTCGCCGTTGTAGAACATCTTACGGTAGCTGCCGCCCGGGATAATGCCCTGATCGGTACTTAAAATCGGTGAAAATGTTAAGTCTTCGTGATCGGATATATTCCAGAAATAAGGTATTTCGATTGCCGTGCCGAGATATGATGTCGAGCGCATAGTCGGCGGCAGCAGACCCGAACGGCGTTTAACCGTCGGATCGGGGTGAGACATAAAAGGCGTGTAAAACACGGGAATGTCTTTAATCTGAATAAAGGCATCCTGATAATAAACATCTTTGGCCGCGGCGTCATGGGTGATTTTTTTAGCTTTAATTTGCCACAGCGGCGAAGGATTTTCCTGACAGATGTCACAGGGGGAATATACGCCGTAGAAAAAATATTTGTTTTTGTTTTCGGATTGTTTGATCCGGCGGGCTGCAACTCTGCTTTCGTCGGCGAGGATCATTTTGACTTCGTGAACGGTGCCTTTGGACATTTTGTCTTCCAACTGCGCATCATCGGCAAATACCGTGGTGCCGTCGGGCTGAACAATGCTGACATTGCCGATGGCGGTGATGATGTCGTTTTTTCGGTCATAAACAATTTTATCCGCTTTTAAGCTGGTGCCCTGACGGAGGATGTTGACGTTGCCGGTTGCGGTAATCACTTTGGTTTCCGAATTTTCTTCTACCTGATCCGCGCTGAAATGAATTTCCGTACGTTTGGTCTTGTTTGCGGGCGCAGTTTCGGCAAAAGACAGAAACGGCAGCAAAAGTGCCGTTCCGCAGCAGGCCGCAAGCAGGGTGTATTTAAAAGGCTTAAACGACATATCAGGCGCTCCGCTTTTTATGCCGGCGGACAAACCAGGCCGGGTTGTAGAAAAACAGCAGGTATATACAGGCAGCAAAAGGCAAAACCAGATTGGCGTACAGCAAAATCAGGAAATACAGGCTTTTGCCGCACAAATTGGAAAAAGCCAAATCGCAGGCTTCAATCAGAACCATGGCTCCGATTGACAAAGAAATGATTTTTCCCTGTCCGCGACGATTGAAGTTGCCGACCAAAAGCCCCGTGCAGCCGACCAGAGCAAGCACCAGATTGAAGAACGGATTCATCAATCGGCGGTGGCCTTCCACAATATAGCGGTTGGCTTCCTGCGAGGTGAGTTCGGGATTGTTTTTGGCGTCAAACAGTTCGGTCAGCGTTTTTGAGCGGGCGGAATCATCTTTCTTTTTGCCGGAAGATTGGGCACCGAAGTCAACCGAATAACGGTCAAAAGAAAGTGAAGAAAATTGTCCGCTTTTATTAGTGATTTCCTGGCGAACACCGTTATTCATGATCAGCCTGGGGCCTTTTTCCGTGTAAACAATAATGCCATGTTCTGCCGTTACGGTAACTTTTACCTGAGGATCCCGTTCATCGTTGATCAATATTCCCTTGACCGAATCGTTTTTTTCGTGCTCGGTGATAAATACGGTCAGTCCGTTTTGCAGGGTGGTAAATTCTCCTTCGCGGAACATCAGGTGCGATACATTATTTTTGACTTGCCATTCCAAGTCGTTAAATTCCTTTTCGGCATAGGGAATGGCAAAGTTGTTGATGTAAAGCCCGAACAGCGAGAAAAAGATGCCGACGTAAACCGCAGGTTTGGAATTTTGCCAGGGACTGATGCCGGCCGACTGCATAACTACCAGCTCGCGATCGGAAAGCATACGATTATATACAAACAAAACGGCCACAAACAGGGAAATCGGCGACAACAATGAAAAAAGCCGCGGCATCAGGCAGGAGGTGAGTTTGATAAAAAGGCTCAGCGGCAGGCCTTTGTTGGTAACCAGTTCGACAAAACGCAACGACTGCGTCAGCCACAAAATCGACATCAGCGAAAATGTAACCAGCAAAAACCCGATGATTATCTGGCGGGAAATGTAAACATTTAATTTTTTCATTTTAGCCGATACTATAAGATATAAATCGAATATGCAATAAAATCCTCAAAATTGTGAGCAATTTTGAGGATTTTTATTGCGTGAATCTGACCCGAGTTTTATTTCTGCGAACTAATGCGCATACGGTAGAAAGACCGCCATACGAAAATCAGTCCGATCAGGAAGAAAACAACACCGAGCCCGAGCGACAGGCAGCGGGGAGCGGCAACCGCCATTTCTACCGCCAGCAGGCCGAACAGGGTGGTGAATTTGATAATCGGGTTTAAGGCAACCGAAGAGGTATCTTTATAAGGATCGCCGACGGTGTCGCCGACAACGGCCGCATCGTGCAGGGGCGTTCCTTTTTCTTTCAGATCAACTTCGACCACTTTTTTGGCATTGTCCCAGGCGCCGCCGGCGTTTGCCATATACAATGCCTGGAACAGACCGAAGGCCGCAATCGAAATCAGATAACTGGCAAACAGATCTGCGTTGAAGCAGGCAAAGGCAATGGTAAAGCAGAAGATGACCATAAAGATGTTGAACATACCTTTTTGCGCATAAATGGTGCAAATACGAACAACCTTTTTGGAATCTTCAATGGAGGCCGCCTGATTGGTATCAAGCTTGATGTGCTCTTTGATGTAGGCAACGGCACGGTAAGCACCGGTCGAAACCGCCTGCATCGAAGCACCCGAGAACCAGTAAATGACCGCGCCGCCCAAAAGCAGCCCGAACAGAACCATCGGGTTCATCAGGTTGAGTTCCAAATTCAAAAGCAGGATGATCGAAAAGATCATGGTGGTGGCGCCGATAACGGCGGTGCCGATCAAAACCGGTTTGGCCGTGGCTTTGAAAGTGTTGCCGGCGGAATCGTTTTTCTCCAGCAGTTCCTTACCGGTTTCAAAATCGGGCTTAAAGCCGTAATCTTTTTCGATTTCCTTATCAATGCCTTTGATTTGTTCAATCTGTGAAAGCTCAAAAACAGACTGGGCATTGTCGGTAACCGGACCGTAGCTGTCAACGGCGATCGTTACCGGTCCCATGCCGAGCATACCGAAAGCAACCAGACCGAAGGCAAATACCGTCGGATAAACCATATAGGCATCCAGGCCGGTAACCGAGGCAAAGTATGCAACCGTCATCAAACCGACGATAACCAGCCCTTTCCAGAAAGCGGAGAAGTTGCCGGCAACAATACCGGAAATGATGTTGAGCGATGCACCGGCTTCGCGGCTGGCGTCAACAATTTCCTGAACATGTTTGGATTTTGACGAGGTAAAGATTTTGGTAAACTCGGGGATCAGAGCCGCCGCCAAAGTACCGCAGCTGATGATAACCGAGAGTTTCCACCACAGGTCTTCACCCATCGAACCGATCATGATATAGGAAACACCGAAGGTAACCGCAATCGAGAGCAGCGAGCTGATCCAGACAAGCGATGTCAGCGGCGTTTCAAAATCAAAGTCTTTTTTGTCGCCAAAGCGCAGTTTGGAGAACCAGTTGTTAATCATGTAAGAGGCAACCGAGGTAATGATCATCAGCAGGCGCATGGTGAAAATCCAGACGATCAGGCGTGCCTGAATGTCAATACCGTCGGCCATCAGAGCCAGGTCGCCGCTGGCGGTGTAGCCCATGCCGGCGGCAAGAACGATAAAGCTGATGAGTGCGACGCCGGTTACACCGTAGGTTTCAAAGCCATCGGCAGTGGGGCCGACGGAATCGCCGGCATTGTCGCCGGTGCAGTCGGCAATGACCCCCGGATTGCGGGCATCGTCTTCGTCAATTTTGAAGATAATTTTCATCAGATCGGCGCCGATGTCGGCAATTTTGGTAAAGATACCGCCGCAGATACGCAGCGCAGACGCACCGAGGGATTCACCGATTGCAAAGCCGATGAAACAGGCGCCGGCGTTTTCCCGCGGGATGAAGAGCAAGATGATGATCATCATGACCAGCTCGACGCAGATCAAAAGAACACCGATCGACATACCGGAGCGTAACGGCAGGCTCATGACCGGAAAGGCCTGACCTTTAAGCGAGGCAAACGCGGTACGGGCGTTGGCGTAGGTGTTGATGCGCATACCGAACCAGGCAACCGAGAAGGAGCCCAAAATACCCAAAACCGACCACAACAAAATGTTCATGACCATCGGCATCGGGGTCTGGTTTAAGAAAAAGAAATAGTAGAAAATGCAGACGGCGATGAAAGCTTCCAGTATTACCAGAAGAACCGCCTGTTGTTTCATATAGGTTTTGCAGGTTTCATAAATTAAAGATGCCATGTTCAGCATAGATTTGTGAGCAGGCATCTTTTTGATTTTGCAAAATTCGTAAAAACCGAAGAGCATTCCCAGGGCGCAGATGACAAGCCCATAGAGCAAAATCTGCGAACCGGTAACGGCATAACCCCAGAAATTGTATTCCACATCAAGCAGGGGAACTTTCAAATCAATTTCCGAGGCGTGGGCAGCCTGTGTAAACAGGCCCAAAAACAGCATGACTGCAGGAGCAATCCAGCCGCATTTTTTCAAAAATTTCATAATATCATTCCTCTAAAAATTAAATTGGGTTGAACAACTTAATAGAGCCAGCCTATAACTTCTCTTTCATTATTGCAAGCGGAAATAAACAACTTTTGTGCATAGCTGTCCGAGGTTGCCGGATGGTGTTTTAACTGGATTTTTGAGTAGAAGTATGCTATCGTTCCCTTTATGGAAAACGGAGAAAACAAAAAAAGTTGCCGACTGCCGGCGATTATTTACGGTATTTCGGTGATATCGGTTATTTTTATGTGGCTGATAGAGTTCGGTGTTGATCACCAGCTGAGCCGGGTGGAACTGGCCGTTTTTATTCCCCTCATCTTTATGAGCAAATGGGTGCAATATAACCAGACTTCTCCCGGTTATCCGAGGGTGGCGGCAATTTTCAGCGGCATTTGCTTGGGTCTTTTGTTTCTGATATGTGTTTTCTCTTCCGAAATCGAATCTCTGATTTTGTTATATACCGTTTAATGAAGGAGAAAATCATGAGTTGGGAAAAACTGCCGCTTTTAGGGGCGCTGTCCGCCCTGTTGCTGACAGCTTTTTTTATTCGTATTATCTTTGTTGTGCCTGATTTCGATTTTTGGTTTTTTGATATTTTCCTTTATCTTATTTTATTTCTGCTTGATGTTTATCTGGTCGGTTATAAGGACAGCCGGTTTTGGAAACCGTTTTGTTATGTCGTCATCGTTTTTTCGGGAGCGGGGCTGTTGGTTATGCAGCTTTATCCGCAGGCAAGCGGACAATTTTTGCGGCCGTATTTTGCTTTTGACTTCTGAACAACAAAAAAAGCCGCCTCTGATAAAGGCGGCTTTGTCGTAAGCAGTTTGGCGAAAATTATTTTTTCTCCAGGTCTTCGCCGGTTTCCTGATTGACCCGTTTGGCAGAGAGTTTGAACTTGCCGCGGTTGTCCATACCTAAGCATTTGACCCAGATGCTGTCGCCTTCTTTGTAAAAGTCGGAAACAGAGGCAATCCGTTCGTTTTTGACTTCGGAGATGTGTACCAGCCCTTCGGTCGAACCGACGAATTTTACGAACGCGCCAAAATCCATAATTTTGGTGATGACACCGTGGTAAATTTTGCCTTCTTCCGGTTCGGCGACAATGCTCATGATCCAGTCAAAAGCAGCCTGACCGTCCGCGCTGTTGACGGTTGCGATACGGACAACACCGTCATCGCTGATGTCAATCTTGGAGTTGGTTTTCTCTGTGATTTCGCGGATAACTTTGCCGCCTGAGCCGATAACTTCGCGGATTTTGTCAACCGGGATTTTCAGCGCAATGATACGCGGAGCGTGTTCGGCAACATGCGGGCGCGGTTCGGCAATGGTCTTGGCCATTTCGCCCAAGATGTGAATGCGGCCTTCGTGAGCCTGCGCCAAAGCGTTTTTCATGATTTCTTTGGTGATGGAGGTGATTTTGATGTCCATCTGCAAAGCGGTTACACCGTCTTTGGTACCGGCAACTTTAAAGTCCATGTCGCCCAGGTGGTCTTCATCACCCAAAATATCAGTCAGAATGGCAACCCGACCGTCATCTTCTTTGATCAGTCCCATTGCAATACCGGCAACCGGTTTTTTCATCGGTACGCCGGCTGCCATCAGCGACATGGTGGTGCCGCAAACGGTGGCCATGGAAGAGGAGCCGTTTGATTCCAAAATTTCGGATACGACGCGGATGGTGTAGGGGAACGCGTCTTTGTCTTTGGGCATCATCGGGTGGATGGCGCGCCAGGCCAGTTTGCCGTGGCCGATTTCGCGGCGTCCCGGACTGCCCAGACGACCGCATTCGCCGACCGAGAACGGCGGGAAGTTGTAGTTGAGCATAAAGTCTTCTTTATATTCCGCCATCAGACCGTCGATGATCTGCGCGTCTTCCCCGGTGCCGAGCGTGGTAACAACCAGCGCCTGTGTTTCGCCGCGGGTAAAGATGGCCGAACCGTGAGCGGTCGGCAGGACGTCGACTTCGCACCAGATCGGGCGGACGGTTTTGGTGTCGCGGCCGTCAATGCGTTTGCCGGTCGAAAGTACTTTTTCGCGGACGACAACGTGTTTTAATTTTTCCAGAACGTCGAGCAGGTATTTGTTCTCGATTTCGTTTTCGGGATCAATGCCGGCTTTGACTTCTTCGTCCAGCTGGCCGACCAGAGTACCGCGTTTGAGTTTGTCGGTTTCGGTAAAGGCTTCCTCATAACGGCTGCGGAAAGCTTTGGCAATACGCTCGTACATCTCGTCAAATTCTTTCGGGAAAACAGGGGTTTCCCAAGGTTCTTTGCCGGCTTCTTTAGCGAGGTCGACAATCATGTCAATAACCGGCTGGAAGCTTTCAAAACCGAACATAACGGCGTTTAACATGGTTTCTTCGGAGAGCTCGTTGGCTTCGGATTCTACCATCAGCACGCCTTCTTTGGTGCCGGCAACGGTCAGTTCCAGTTCGGATTCTTTTTGTTCTTCCATTGTCGGGTTCAGGATAAATGCACCGTCTTTATAACCGACTTTGGCTGCGCCGATCGGCCCCATGAACGGAATGCCGGAAACAGCCAATGCGGCCGAGGCGGCAACCATGGCAACCACGTCGGAAGTGGTCTTCTGGGCGTGGCAGAGGGTGGTGCAGATAATTTGGACTTCGTTCTTAAAAGCATCCGGAAACAGCGGGCGAATCGGACGGTCAATCAGGCGGGAAATCAGCACTTCGTGTTCGGAAGGTTTGCCTTCGCGTTTCATAAAACCGCCGGGAACTTTGCCGGTGGCGTAATATTTTTCCTGATAGTTAACGGTTAAAGGGAAAAAGTCCTGATCTGCTTTCGCCTCTTTGGCCGCGCAGACGGTTGCCAGCACTTTGGTGCCGCCATAGGTGGCAACAACCGCGCCGGTGGCCTGTTTGGCGACTTTGCCGGTTTCCAACACCAGCTTGCGTCCGCCCCATTCCAGTTCGCGGGTGGATACTTTTAAGTTGTTCATATTATCTTACCTTTCTTTTCATCTTACATCTTTAAACATCACCTGCCGTTTCTTTAAGGGGCAGGATTTTGATAAAAGTATTGCGGAACCGTTTGTTGTTCCGCAATACTCTGCAAAACTTAGCGACGAATGTTAAGTTTTTTAATGATTTCCTGATATCTGTTCTCGTCTTTTTTCTTCAGGTAGTCGAGAAGGTGGCGGCGTTTGCTGACCATCTTCATCAGTCCCAGACGGGAATGCAGGTCTTTGTGATGGACGTTGAAGTGCTCGATCAGGTTGTTGATGCGGGTAGTCCAGATTGCAATCTGAACTTCCGGCGAACCGGTATCGCCTTCGCTGCGTCCGTAAGTTTTTGCAAGTTCGTTGGTTGTTTCTTTGCTAATCGACATCTTATTTCCTTTTTATCTTATAAATTAAACACGCGAATCGGAGAAAGCCTTGTTTCTTCAATCCGTACCAGCGCCGCCAGCCGGTTGTCGCAGACGGCGGCAACGATCTCCCCGGCGGGAAACAAACTTTCCCGCCCTTTGGGCGACAGTGCCTGTCCGTGAGCAAGCTTGGCGGCTTCCGCTTCCGAAACAGCCATGACCGCGATGCCGCGCAGAGAGGTTTCTGACGGAAGCAAAAGTTTTCTGCGTTCGTCAACATACACTATATTTTGCAAAGTTTCCAG
Organism: uncultured Alphaproteobacteria bacterium; assembly: GCA_944390375.1. Classification (GTDB taxonomy): domain Bacteria; phylum Pseudomonadota; class Alphaproteobacteria; order RF32; family CAG-239; genus JAFUYI01. The sequence continues at coordinate 9,808 of CALXPZ010000063.1, forward strand.
CAAAATTTTTGACGACTCGTCAAAAATTCCCGAACGGGTGCGGCGAAGCCGGCTCAGATGGCCGAAAGTGCCAAGCCGGCGGGCAATGTCGCGGCCGAGGCTGCGGACATAAGTGCCTTTTGAACAGCAAACCTTAAAGCAGCTTTTGTTGTCGGGCAGGTTTTTCAAAAATTCCAGATTATAAATTGTTACCTGCCGTTCGGGCATGATCGGCTTTTCTCCTTTGCGGGCCAGGTCGTAGGCGCGGCGGCCGTTGATTTTTACGGCCGAAAAAGCGGGCGGCGTCTGTTTGATCCGGCCGCAAAACAGCGGCAGAACGGCGCGGATTTCTTCTTCCGAAGGCGTTTTGCCGCCCGTTAAGGTTATCTCGCCATCGCGATCGCCGCTGTCGGTTTCCGTTCCCCATTGAACGGTGAATTCATATTCTTTGGTTTCGTCGTCCAAAAAATCAATCAGCTTGGTGGTCTCACCGAAAGCAACCGGCAAAATGCCGGAGGCAAAAGGGTCGAGCGTTCCGGTGTGGCCGTTTTTTTGCGCATTGAGCAGCCGGCGGGTGAGGCTGACAACTTCGGTTGAGCCCATTCCTTCCGGTTTGTCGATAATCAGCCAGCCGTTGACCGGTTCGCCTTTGCGGTGTTTCATCGTTTTTCTCCCAGACTGCCGGCGGACGGTATCCGCAGAGCGTGAAAAAATCCCCGGAATAACCGGGGAGTGTTTAATTTTCGTTTAAATCCCGGGTAACCTTCGGATCGTGAAGCAATTTTTCGATTTTGTCGGCTTCGGCAAAGCTGTCGTCTATACGAAAACGGATTTCCGGCACAAAACGCAGGGTTGTGTTGGCGGCAACCACTTTGCGAAAATGGTTGGCGGCCAGTTGAAGTCCTTCCAGCACCTGCTTGTCGGTTTCGGCATTGGAGGTGATAAAATAAACGTCGGCATATTTTAAGTCGGGTGAAACCTGCACTTCGACAATGGTTACCAAAGTGTCAATGCCTTCCAGATTGCGCACTTTGCCCTGATTGATTTCGCCGGCAATGATTTTTTTGATTTCCTGACCGACGCGGAGTTGCCGTTGAGATTGTTCTTTAATTGCCATTTTTCTTTCCTTTTTTGCAAAAGACAGCCGAAAATCCGCGGAAACGGATTTCCGGCCGGTTGAAAATCAGATTTTTATGCCAGTTTGGCGGCGATGGTTTCGATCTCGTAGCATTCGATGAAATCGCCGGCCTGAATGTCGTTGTAGTTTTCAAAGCTCATGCCGCATTCATAGCCTTCTTTGACTTCCTTGACGTCGTCTTTAAAGCGCTTGAGCTGGCCGAGGCTGCCGTCGTGAATGACCACGTTGTCGCGCAACAGTCGGACTTTTGCACCTCGTTTGACCAGACCTTCGGTAACCATACAGCCGGCAACCTTGCCGACGCCGGTAATGTTGAAGACGGTACGGATTTCGGCGTATCCGAGCAATTTTTCCCTGATTTCCGGCGACAACAGGCCTTCCAGACCTTTTTTGACGTCGTCGGCAACATCGTAAATAATCGAATAGTAACGGATGTCGACGCCGTCGCGGCGGGCCATGTCGCGAGCCTGCGGAATCGCGCGGACGTTAAAGCCGATGATGAGCGCGTTGGAGGCTTTGGCCAGCGTGATGTCGGATTCCGAAATCGGGCCGACCGCAGAGTGCAGAATCTGTACACTGACTTCGTCGTTCGATAGTTTGTTCAACGTGCCTTCAATCGCCTCAATCGAGCCCTGAACATCGGCTTTGATGATAACCGGCAGGTGTTTGGATTCGCCTGATTTGATCTTGTCGAGCATCTGTTCCATAGCCGATTTCGCACTCTTGACCAGTTTGGCGTCGCGTTCTTTCTGAATGCGGTAATTGGTGATTTCTTTGGCCTGGGATTCGCTTTCAACCACGTTGAAATTGTCACCGGCGGCAGGCGTACCCTGCAGACCGATAATTTCAACCGGGGTGGCCGGGCCGGCCTCGAAAATCTTATGCCCGTTTTCGTTAAACATGGCGCGGACGTGTCCCCATTCTTTGCCGGCAATGATGATCTCACCGACTTTTAAGGTACCTTTTTGAACCAGAAGGGTAGCTACCGAACCGCGGCCTTTTTCCATCTTGGCCTCAATCACGGTACCGCCGGCCTTGCAGGTCGGATCGGCTTTCAGATCCAGAATTTCCGCTTGCAGGAGAATTGCTTCCACCAGTTTGTCGATGTTGATCCGTTTTTTGGCGGAAACTTCGGCACAAAGGCATTCGCCGCCCAGTTCCTCAACCGCAATGCCGTGTTGCAAAAGCGCAGTTTTAACTTTCATCGGGTCGGCGCCGGGCAGGTCGATTTTGTTGATGGCAACCACAATCGGCACTTCTGCCGCCTGTGCGTGGCGGATGGCCTCAACCGTCTGCGGCATAATGCCGTCGTTGGCGGCAACCACCAGAACCACAATGTCGGTTACCTTGGCACCACGGGCGCGCATTTCCGAAAAAGCCTCGTGTCCCGGGGTATCGATAAAGGTGATCTTCTGACCGTCACCGAGCGTAATTTGATAAGCGCCGATGTGCTGGGTGATGCCGCCGGCTTCTTTGGCGGCAACGTTGGTTTCGCGCAGGGCGTCCAAAAGCGATGTTTTGCCGTGGTCAACGTGTCCCATAACGGTAACCACCGGTGCCCGCGGGCGCATATTTTCGGGCTTGCTTTCTTCTTCGTTTAAGACCATTTCGACATCACTGTCGGCCACGCGTTTCCATTTGTGGCCCATCTCTTCGACGATGATCTGCGCGGTGTCGGCGTCAATCGGCTGGTTGATGGTGGCCATGACACCGAGCGACATCAGTTTTTTGATGACTTCGGCGCCTTTTTCCGCCATCCGGTTGGCCAGTTCCTGCACGGTGATTACTTCCGGAATAATGACTTCCTTGACGATTTTTTCCTGCGGCTGAACGGCAACCGGCGCCGGTTTGGGCTGTTTTTTCTTAAAGCGGCGGCGGGGGGCGGCGTAGCCGTAGTCGTCATCGTCATCATCGCTGCCGCCGAAAGTGTGGATATTTACTTTCGGGTTGCGGCGTTGCGGTTCAAAGCTGCGCTTGGTGATTTTTTTGCGTTCCTGCTCAAAAATTTCTTCCTTGCTCTTTTGTTTTTCGGCAGCCGGCCGTGCTTTTCTCGAACGGTCTTCCTCTTCGTCCTCGTCGTCAAAGTCTTTGTTGCGGCGGTCTTTTTCTTTCTTAAAACCGCGCTCTTCTTCCTGCTGTTTTTCTTTTTCCGCGTTTTTACGGAGTTGTTCTTCTTTTTCCTGCTGGCGGCGGGCTTCTTCTTCCAGGCGTTTTTGTTCTTCCTGTTCCTTTTTCAGGCGCGCTTCTTCTTCTTTTCTTTTCTGGCGCAGGGCTTCTTTTTCTTCCTCTTCCTGCTGACGGCGGGCTTCATGCTCTTTGGCCTCGGCAATCAGTTTGAGTTTGGCGGCGGTGGCTTCGTCGATTTTAACTTCTTTGGCAGTCGGGGCGGCAGAATTGATTACTCTTTTTTTGCGCACTTCGACCTGAACCACTTTTTTGCCGTCGCCGGCGGGTTTTATATCGCCCGGGTTTTTCAGCGTGAGGGTCTTTTTTCCCGATAATGTTAATTTGTTTTTTGCATTATCTTCTGTCATACTTAAACTATCTCCATCTTTTCTTTTTCAGGAATTGAAATTTTGCCATTTCCGCAGCCGGCTGCGGACCATTTCCGCCATTTTGCCTTTCAGCAGTGCGGCGTGTACCGTGTTTGTCCTGTTTAATGCCTTGTCCAACTCCTCAACTTTAAACAATGTCAAAATTTCCGTATTCCCGGCGGCAGTTCTTATTTTGGCGCTGCCGTCATTGCCGGCGTCAAGGGCTTCGATGATGAAAGCAACCTTGCCTTTTTGTAAATTTTCCCGGACTTTTTCAAAGCCGGTGATCAGCGCGCCGGCTTTCTTAGCCAGATTTATAGCGTCAAGTGCCCGGTTTTTCAAGATATTTTCGACCGTTTCCCCCAAATTCGGGTCAACTTTGGTGTTTTTGCCGAGTTTTTTGAATATGTTTTTGCTGACGGCCTGATCCAAAACGCTGCGGGAATTGGTGATGTAAAAACCTTTTCCCGGTAGCTTTTTCTTGAAATCGGGGATGACCTGCCGGTCGGGGGTCAGCGTAAACCGCAGAAGCTCATCGGCGGGTTTTTCTTCCCCCGTGGCCAGGCAGGTGCGATTGGGGTTATTTTCCTTCATCGCTTTCTTCTTGCTCTTCGTTTTCAAACCAATGTTCGCGGGCGGCCATGATAATCCGGTTGGCTTCCGTCTGCGACAACGTGTTTTCGCCAAGCATCTCAATCAGCTCGTCGGCAGCGAGATCGGCCAGGTCGTCCAAAGTTTTAACACCTTTTTCGGCTAAGGTCAGGATCATATCCTGATCGAGCCCGGCGACCGTTTTCAAGGTTTCGTCAATGCCGAGCGTTTTGCTCTTTTCGGCAAATTCGGCGTTGCGTTTGGCAACAAATTCCTTGGCACGGTTTTGCAGTTCGGTAGCGATGTCCTCGTCAAAACCTTCGATTTCGGAAAGCTCGGAAAGCGGAACCAGAGCCACTTCGTCAATGCTTGAGAAACCTTCCGCAATCAGCAGGTGGGCAATCATTTCGTCAACGTCAAGCGCTTCCATAAACCGCTGGGAGCGGACTTTGTTTTCATTGGAGCGGCGTTCGGTTTCCTGTTCCTCGGTTAAAACGTCGATGTCGCAGTTCAAAAGCTGGGAAGCCAGTTTGACGTTCTGGCCGCGGCGGCCGATGGCGATCGAAAACTGTTCCTTGGGGACAACGGCTTCAATGCGGTTGTTTTCTTCGTCCAAGACCACTTTGGTAACTTCTGCCGGCGCTAAGGCGCTGACAATATACTGGGCGCGGTCTTCGGAATAGGGAATGATGTCGATTTTTTCGCCCTGAAGTTCGGTAACCACTGCCTGTACGCGGATGCCGCGCAGACCGACGCAGGCGCCGACCGGGTCGATGGTAACGTCTTCGGCTTTTACCGACAGTTTGGCTTTAGAACCGGGATCGCGGGCAACGCCCATGATTTTGACAATGCCGTCATAAATTTCCGGCACTTCCTGAGTGAAAAGGGCGGCCAAAAATTCCGGACAGGTGCGGGAAAGGAAAATCTGCGGGCCTTTGGTTTCGCGGCGGACATCGAGCACATAGGCGCGGACGCGGTCGCCGTTTTTGAATTTTTCCCGCGGGATGATTTCGTCGCGGCGCAGCACGGCTTCGGTTTTGCCGATGTCAAGCACGACGTTGCCAAACTCAATCCGTTTGACGGTGCCGTTGACGATGGTACCCAGTTTTTCCTTATATTCTTCATACTGGCGGTTGCGTTCGGCATCGCGTACTTTTTGCACGATAACCTGTTTGGCGGTTTGGGCGGCAACACGACCGAAATCAATCGGCGGCAGGACGTCGATGATGAAATCGCCGGCGACGGCACCTTTCTTGTAAGCCTGAGCTTCTTCTACCGTCAGCTGGGTTACTTCGTTTTCGACTTCGTCGACAACTTCGCGATAACGTTCCAGCGTGATGGCGCCGGTTTTGCGGTCGATTTGAGCGCGGATGTCGTGTTCAAAGCCGTAGCGGGAACGGGCGGCTTTTTGAATGGCGACTTCCATGGCGACAAAAACGTCTTCTTTGTCGATGTTTTTTTCGCGGGCTACGGTGTCGGCAACCAGAACAATTTCGGGTCTCGGCATATTTTCGATGTTTGGCATTTTTCCCTCGTTAAATGTTTTTTAGTTTGTGTTATTCTTCAATTTCTTCTTCGCCGGCTTCGGCCGCAGCGGCGGCCAGCAGTTCGTCGGTTAAGAGCAATTTGGCTTTGGCAACGGCATCAAAAGGAATCGAATATTCCTTTTCGTCCATTGCAAAAATGATGTTTTCGTTTTCGTCCACGCGGAGAATCCGCCCCTTGAAACGTTTGCGTTTTTCTATTTCCGTATCGGTTTCGATTTTGGCTTCAAAACCGGCAAAACGGACAAAGTTTTCAAGCTTTGTCAGCGGGCGGTCGAGCCCCGGCGAACTGACTTCCAGGTTATAGCGGCCGTCAATCGGATCTTTTTCATCCAAAAGGGCGGAAACTGCCCGGCTGACCGCGGCGCAGTCGTCGACGGTGATGTTTTCGCGGTCTTTGCGCTCAATCATAATTTGCAGCGTGGGGTTGACGTTGCCGATGGTGATGATGCGCACCGTGTCATAGCCCATTTTTTCGATAACCGGTTCCAGTATTTTCTGAAGCGGATGTTGTTTTTGCATAAAGACTCCTTGTTTCTTAACAAAAAAGCGGGGCTTTCGGCCCCACTTTCAACTTAATTTTTATGAAAGGATATTCCGTATATAACACAAATTTGAAAAAAAGAAAGCGTTTTTTTTAAAAGTCGGGGATTTTTTTAGTTTTCCGTTGTCGATAACCGCTTAAAAAAACGTTGATTTCAAAAACAAGTTGTTATACCCTGCGCTCAAATCAGATTTTGTTTTACTTTGTTTTTGGGAGAACGCATCAATGCAAAAATATATTACTACCCCGATTTATTACCTGAACGGGCTGCCGCATATCGGGCATGCCTATACTTCTATTCTGGGCGACGTGATGAAGAAATTTGAGCAGATGCGGGGCAATGACGTTTATTATACCACCGGTACCGACGAACACGGGCAGAAAAACCAGCACAGCATTGAGCAGAGCGGGCTTTCGGCCGATGAATTTCTGACCCGGCAGAGCGACAATTTTCGCAATTTGTTTATCGAGCTCGGTATCGACTTTGATTATTTTGTCCGCACTTCGCGGTCGGAACATAAAAAAATCGTGCAGGAAATTTTGCAGACGATTTACGATAAGGGACTGATTATCAAAAAGTCTTATGAAGGGCTTTATTGCGAGGGTTGCGAACAGTTCAAGAAAAAGACAGACCTTGACGAAAACGGCTGCTGTCCGGATCATAAAGTGGCGCCGAAAGCCATCAGCGAAGAAAATTATTTCTTTCGGCTGGAGCCGTATCGCCAATGGCTGATCGACTATATAAAAACGCATCCCGACTGGATTCAGCCGGCCAAATATGCCAACGAGGTTCTCGGTATGCTCAAAGAACCGCTTGAAGATTTGTGCATATCCCGTCCGAAGTCGCGGGTGTGGCTGGGGGTTGAGCTGCCGTTTGACCACGATTATGTTACTTATATCTGGTTTGACGCGCTGGTTAATTATATTTCTTCCCTCAATTATGGGCATAATCCCGATTTTGAGTCCGTTTGGGCCAACTCAAACCATCTGATTGCCAAAGATATCCTGAAACCGCATTGCATTTACTGGCCGATTATGCTGCATGCACTCGGCGTTGCTCCGGTTCGGCATTATTTTATCCACGGTTACTGGATCGGCGAGGGCGGGGTCAAAATGTCAAAATCCCTCGGCAACGTGGTTGACCCGGTTGAGGTTATCAATCTGCTCGGTGTGGACGCGCTGCGTTTTTATCTGATCAATAATATGACTTTGGGCGGAGATTCTCAGATCAGCGTGGCGATGCTGAAGCAAGGATATAAAATGCTGGCCAACAATATCGGTAATTTGCAGATGAGAGTGCTGAAAATGGTGCAGAAAAGCCTGAACGGGAAAGTTCCTTCAGCTGCGGATTTGAACGATGAAGACAAAAAACTGGTTAATGACATTGCCGGCCGCTTTGAGAGAATCTATAAGCAGGAAATGTCGCTTGAAACAGTCAGTGAACTAGCCGACAGCATTGTTAAAGCCGGAGATGCCGTTAATGCCTATTTTGCCGCCAACGAACCCTGGAAACTGGCCAAAGACGCGTCTGCCCGCGGCCGTTTTGAAGCGGTGGTTTATACCACGCTTGAATGCCTGCGCCTGATCGGGTTGGCCATGTATCCGCTGACACCGGCAACGGCTCGAAAAATAGAGGCGTCGCTCGGAACCGAACCGGCCGCGTTTAGAGCCGAATTTAAACCGTTCGCTTTGTCGGAAGGAACGGAAGTTAAAGTCGGTGATCCTCTGTTTCCGATGGTTGAATAAGACGGCGGAGAATGTTTTTGTAGGCAAGATGTTGAAAAGCGTCTTGCCTTTTTTATGCTGTGCCTTTGTTCCGATGTCTGACACCTCTTCCCTGATGTCATGCCCTTTGTCCCGGGTGTCCGCACCTCCCCTGATGTCATGCCCGACCTGATCCGGGCATCCAGTTAAACAATTATGCTATATTGTCCACTGGATTCTCGGGTCAAGCCCGAGAATGACAGAGAGGGGGGAATCGTCCGTCCCGTGGGCGGGGATTTAACCAATCCTAAAACGCGTAGTTCAGCCCGACCCCGAAGGTTTCGGCGTCATAATCCGAACCGAAGGTATAGTCAAACCAGCCGTAAACCGACAACCGGTCCGTAAAGCCGTAACGACCGCCGAGTTTAATCCGCCCCAGTGTCGCGTCATCAACTC
>CALXPZ010000064.1 GCA_944390375.1 uncultured Alphaproteobacteria bacterium
GTTGCGATGGAGCATGAGGCTGCCAGTGCAATGCAAAGCATTCCCAGTCCGAATTTATTCCAATTAGTCATACGCATTCTCATCCTCCATGGTCTCAACTACCAAGACGCGGTTTCCTTTGTAAAATGTTGCAATCGGAGCCGGCCGTGCTCTGGCAAAAGCTCTGATCAAAGCCGAGCTGACGTCGGCAAAACGGCCTCTGAACATGGCACCGGCCGTCAGTGTATAATTGCGGTTGGTGTTCCAAATCAGACGCCAGCCGGCTCGGTCGCACCATTCCGTCAAAAGCAGCTTCAGGCTTTTTCCTTCTTCGGCCAGCCAGTCTTCAACCGGATCATCGGCGTTATAGCCTTCTCCGCTGTCGCCGACATCGGAACCTTCACCGATATTCTGATCCTGCTCGGTAACTTCTTCCTCATAATCAACGACCTCACCGTCGATTGAAGGCGGAATTGTTGCCGACAGATTGCTTCCCGCACCGGCCTGAACAACCAGATGATCTCTGGGAGTTCTTTCGCCGTATTCGCGATAATCGGCAGCTACTTTTGTGTAGTTCACAAATTCGTCTTCAGCGGCACATCCCGTAATGCCCGGGGTAGGGTATTGCCCGGCCGGGCAGGTCTGCTGAACGGCGGATCCCGGGGCAGCCTCTGCATTGGCATAGTCGTATTGATAATCGTTGTTGCTGGCGCAACCCGATAACAGCAGAACTCCTAAAAAACTGGCTGATAAAAGAAATTTGTAGTTCATTTTTCTGTTTCCTAAGCTGTTTTTATACATATTTTTAACCTATCATACATACTGAAAAAAAATAATCAAGCAGATATTCTACCACGATTGGTAATACAAATTCCGTCCGTTATTGTCTTTCTGTACATCGTTGTTAACGTTTTCATTGATCCGCAGTGTCCTGATGATAAATGAATTGGGCTCTCGGGAAGTGAATACGGTATTGATTTTGCCGTATTCTACCCCTTTATTAGTTAAAATATTGTGTAACAAATTTAATCTTCTTTGCTGCAAATCAAAAGAGCTTGTGCGATCAATTCTGATTTCCAGTATAACCGAAGAATCTTCTTTGACTTTGTTGGCAAAAGCTTCAATCCATCTTAAAGTCGTTCCGGAAATTTCTGCCCGTCCCGGCTGAAACGAAAGACGCATTTCCGCCGGCAGGATTTTGGTCGGAGCCTTATCTTTGCCAAAAACGGAAAACAGCCCTCTCCTTTTTCTCGGCTGCTCGCTTTCATCGTCTTCGCCGGCTTCGCCGTCTTCTTCGCTGCCGGCTCCGTCATCGGAACCGCTGAAAATGGACGCAATGCTCTTTAGCAAACCGCCGCTTTTTTCACCTTCCGCAACGGTGTTTTCCGCATCCGTCGCGCTTTCTGTCTTTGCTTTGTTTTGGGCGTTCTTTTTCGGTGAAACCAACTGAGGCGTCAGGTTCTCGTCATTCAAAATATCTTCGGGAATGGGGATAAGGATGTTCTTGACCATTTCAGCCACCTGAACCTCCTCTTCTTCTTTTGCCATCGGCTTAGGCTTATCTAAGATGGCGGCAATATCCGATTCGTTCATTCCCTTATAAAAATCCTCGTCCAAAACCTGATTATTGCGAGGATTTCTCGTACCTTTGGCGACAACCCACGGACTGGCCTCCGGATGGACGTCTTTCATCTCATACCATTCCGTCGGCGCATTTTTTTCTTCGTGTGTCGTTTCTCGCGCCGAAACCGATTCTATGTCAATATGTCCGCCGTCAGCCATCGCAATTTGGTTTTCCGGAGCTTTTTCCGCAATAACAACATTTTTTTCTTTGCCTTGGCCGGAGCCGAATTCCAAAGGTATGATGTTTTCTGCGTCGTCGGCGGCGGAGGGAGCAACCTCCGTTTGTGCGTTATGAGCATAAACGGATGTTTCTTCTTCGCCGGATTCAGCCCGAACAGACACCTCTTTGCCGTTGTCGCCCATTTCTTCCCGAGAGGGAGCGGAAAAAAGTGGGGCGGAACGAGAAACTGAGGATAAAATCGTTTCGGACGGAGTGTCATCTTCGGAATTGACTTTTTGAGAAGAAGGGGCGGAGCTTTCAAGAGGGAGATCGGCGGCATCCTCGACCGAGCTGATGCGAAAACCGCCGTCATCATTTTCTTCATCGTCAAACACAAACAGGTCTTCGTCAATAAATATGTCTTTTTCGGCGGGTTTTGGTGCGGGGGCGGAGAGAGAAAAGCTGCTTACCGGCGTTGTTGAAGAAAAATTTACCGTCGGAGCTTCGTCCTTAAAAAAGAGTGCAATGTTCTTTTCGGGGATGGTTATTTTTTCGTTGTTTTTATATTGGGGTACGGCAAAAAGCTCGTTTACGCTCCACATCGTAAACAACGAAATTACAAAGCTGTTAACAAATATTTTAAAAGTCTTTTTTCTCATCAATTGACCCCTCTAATGGTTAACAATAAATTAAAATATATGAATTGGCAAGAATATATCTAACGGTGTTTATATCCTGTGAATAAAAGGTATTTTGCGTTGCCGAAAAGAAAAATTTTGAGCGGGAAAAAAGAGTGTTTGTGCCCGCCTCGTCTGTTGCTCCGTTTTGTGGCAAAAACGGGGTTTTTAACTATGAATTTTTTGTTACAGGGATTTTTTTTATTTAATTACAATATGTTATCAAAAGTTGGGGGTGAATGATAATGCTGGCAATTTATTTAAAAATCGGGTATTCTAAAAGTGTATAAGTCAAGTACTTTTAATTAATTAAAGGAGAAAAACTATGCGATTTATCAAAAAAAATATCTGGACGCTGGCCGCGATGGTTCTTTTTGTAACCGTTGCCATGGTCGGTGATGCCGCGGCATCTGTCGACGGTGCCAGCTTGATGGATCAGGCCAGTAGTAAAGTTTCTAACGTATTTGAAGCCGTTAGAACGATTATCTTTATTCTGGGTGGTTTTGGTCTGGTCGGTGTAGCCTTTGCTGCTATTTTCGGTAAAATCAACTGGAAATGGTTTGCGGCTTTGGCTGTAGGTTTGGCTATTCTGGCTGCTGCGAACGCGGTTGTTCAGTATGCTGCTGGTTCCCAGGCCGGTACGGGTGTAAGCGATACTTTCGGCTTATAGTCCGTCGTAACTCAAAATGCCGGGAGGGCCGTCGAAAGTTTGGCTGGCCAAGGCGGCTCTCCCTTTTACTACTAACGAAAGAAGGAAAAAGAAGATGTTGTACGTAAAATTAAAGAATATAATGATCTTTGCATTGGTTGCGTTTTTAGCTTCTTCAATTTTATTTGCAACCAATTCTTATGCCGCTTTGTTTGGGGATCTGACTACAAAAGGTGCCGAAATCTTCAGGGGAATGCGTGAAATCATATACGCGGTCGCCGGGTTTGGTATCGTTGCCATCGCCATCGGCGGTTTCTTTGGAAACTTTAACTGGAAGTGGTTGGGGGCCATTATTATCGGTCTGATGGTTATTGCTCTGACGGCCGGCATTATCAATTATATGGTGGAAAGCACGGTTATTACTTCGGATATGATCACGGATACGCTGATCAGCGGTAATGATTCGAATTTGGCGGAATAACAGAGACTTTGGGAGGGTGCTATGCGAAACTTTAAAATAAAAGACAAGGTGTCTGTATCTCTGTTGACCATGTTGACGGCGGTGTTCGTCCTTGTCAATCCGGGAGATGCTTTTGCGGATTTGCTGGGATGTATGAGCAATGCGGGTGAGCAGGGGATTTTCAAAACCCTGGCTTGTAAAGTTACGACCACGCTTTTTGATATCAGAAAAATAGTTTACATCATCGGCGGACTTGGCTTGGTGGCGTTTACTTTTGCCGCCATTTTCAACAAGATAAGCTTTAAGCATTTGGCAAACATCGCGTTGAGTTTGTTCCTGCTTTCCATGATGACGCCGTTTATCGAATATTTTACCCAGGCGGAAGGCGGTAAACTGACTTACGGTAGCTTTTTGCAGCCGGACTTTACCGAAGAAGATTATTCGATGACGTTTGGGGAATGTGAAGGTGATGAATGTCCTATTTCTTCAACGGTTGCGCGCGGATCAGCGACCGGTGGTTCAACCGGTGTTAGCGGGGCGTCCGGCGGATCGGGGCTTGGCAGCGGGGGCTTGGTCGTCGGCAGCGACGGTCTGAGCATGCCTGAGCTGACCCCTGCCGGTATAGATCTTTCCTCTTTGGCTTCGGTAAATGATATCGGCAAATTGGAAGGAATTGCAACCGGTGGAACGGAAGTCGATACCCGTACCGGCTGGCAGAAGTTCAAAGATACAATCAAGAGTGTGGCGCAGGAAGGTGTGAAGGCGTACAGTACGGCAAAAACGGTGATTTCCGCGGCCGGATCCGTATACAACGCGGTTGACTCGACGGTTGGCAGCTTCAAGGGGGCTCAAGGTATAGGTGGTGTGATTACGGCCGGTGTCGGAGCTTTCAACAACTACAACAGAGCAACCGGCGCGATTACGTCGGCGGCGGGTACGGTCGGTACCAACTATCTGAACAAAGAAGGAGAGGAAACTCTTGGCGAGAAAACCGCGGACTTCTTCTCCGGTAGTCAGAAAGGGGCCAGAGAAGGAAAAGAGGTTACCGAAGATCTCGGCACCATCAATGGCACGGTTGAAGGCGTAAAAGAGATGCCGGACTACATTGATAGAGTGTTCAAATAAGGAACTTTCGGCAGATAAAACGCCGCTCCGGACAGGGGCGGCGTTTTCTGCTTTAAAAAGAAAACCCTGTCGACGGAGAAATTTTTGCAGCGGTGTTGATACAAGCTTTTTTGTTGCATAAAAAAAACTTTTCCTGTAGAATCTTAAAAAAAAGGAATGGATTAAAATGCGTGAGCCTGTATTAAAAGCCGTAGCCAGTCCCCCGAAAATTCTTTGGGGGCCGTTTTTGCCGGTACTGCTTAATCTCGGCGTCCAGTTTCCGATTATGTTTGTGTCAATCGGCGCGTTTGAGATTAACCCGATTATCTTTGTGGCCAGCATTCTGCTGGTGCATGGGCTGATTGTCCTCTGGGGGGCTAAAGAACCCCATATTTCCAGTATGATTCAGGCTTTCGGCCAAACTTATCGTGTAACCAAAAATTTGTATAAGACGAAGGGGAATAAATTTGTACCCTGATTTTGATTTTTTCAGCACTTTTGTGCAAGGGCTGAGTGCAAAAGAAGTTGTTGTCGCGGTGATTGGTTTTATTTCGGCCGCGGCTTTTGCCGGTTTATGGGTAACCAAATTGGGGCGCAGTATCCTGCCGCAGCCGAGTGAATCTAAAGTGGCGGATTTTCTGCCTTTTAACAAATTGATGGCCGATGGCATGACCATCCGCTGTTATAACGGTTCCTTTGCTCGTGTGTTTAAGATTGAAGGTTTGGATCTGGCTTTTGCGACGGAAGAAAAAAGCATGTCCATGCTGGAAGCGCGCAAGTCGTGGATCGATAATATGTCGGATTTGCAGATAACCTGCCGCGTCATCACGTTGCGGGAAAGGATACCGCCCGATGAAATTATCGGCACTTTTGACAATCCGTTGTTGGAGCAGGTTGCCTACACCTGGCAAAGCACGCTTAACCGGGTTTACAGCAATTCCCACTACATCGTCATATCCGTGCCCGACCGGCCGGATGCCTTGAAAGATCTGAATTATGCTTCGCAGACATTGATTGCGACTTTGAGCGAATATGGCGTGCGAGCCATGTTTGAAAGCGAAGACAGTCAGCCCAAAGATAGTCCGTTTTTTGTTTTCAGTCGTATTTGCAGCCCCGTTTCCAAGCCGGAACCGAAAGTTCGCAATGCGGAAGGGGCTAT
>CALXPZ010000065.1 GCA_944390375.1 uncultured Alphaproteobacteria bacterium
CCCTGTCATTCTCGGGCTTGACCCGAGAATCCAGTCAACAATATAGCCTTATATTTCACTGGATGCCCGATCAGGTCGGGCATGACTTTGGGGAGGTGCGGACGCCCGGATCAAGTCCGGGCATGACTTTGGGGAAAGGGGCGTTTTGAGGAAATACGAAAAAACAAAATCAGGATAATTTTAAATAAAAGTTGCCTGTTATGTCATTATATCGTACCCTTGCTCAAAAAGGAGAATAATATGGTTGGAAAATATTCACAGGCCGATAAAGAAGTGATGGTTACGGCGGCGGAAGCCCGCAATAAATCCCGGTTGCAGGAATTGATAGATTTTGCCCGGTTGTCCGGTTTTAAAAAACTGGGGATTGCCTGCTGTCTCAGTATGCTGCCTTATGCCAAAAAACTGGCCGAACTTTTGGAGGCGGCAGGTTTTGAAGTCTGCAACATACACTGCAAGGAAAGCGGGTTGGATGCTGCCGAAATTTCTCAAAAACTGCATGGCCCGAGTTGTGATCCGCTGTCGCAGGCAGAATATCTGAACGAACAAAAAACGGATCTGAACATTAATGTCGGTTTGTGTCTGGGGCACGAACTTTTATTTGAGCGTTATTCTCAGGCGCCGGTTACGACTTTTGTCGTTAAAGATTTTGCCACTAAACACAAGACGATTGAAAATTTGGCTTAGCTATTGCTTTTTGTTTTGTTCACGCTTTCTTTCCGTTTTGGCTTGGTGTGCGGGAAAGGCTATCTTTTCATCAACGATGTACAACGGCCTCTGTTTGACTTCAACAAATATTTTGGCAATATATTCGCCGATGATGCCGAGCGAAACCATTTGCACGCCGCTGAACAGCGTGATCAGAGTAACAGTAGAGGCCCAGCCGGAAACAGCGCCGTGCGCATTGTAATTGAGAAATATTTTTAAAACAAAACAGGCGCCGAGCAAAGAAATCAGAAATCCGGTAAAGGTAACCAGCCGGAGAGGCACGATGGAAAAGCTGGAAATACCGTTCCAGGCAAAAGCCAGCATCTTTTTTAAGGGGTATTTGGTCGTTCCTGCCGTTCGCGGAGTGCGGTTGTAATAAACGTTATCCGATCGGAAACCGACCAGCGGCACAACTGCTCGCAGAAAAAGATTGCGTTCGGGAAATTTTTTGAGTTCTTCTACCACGCGCCGCGTCATCATCCGAAAATCGGCATGGTTGTAGATTATTTTTACCCCGAGCAGCAGCATCAGCCGATAAAAGAGCTGCGCGCTTACCCGTTTAAACCAGGTGTCGGAAGAACGTTCCTTGCGGATGCCGTAAACAATTTCCGCCCCATTGTGTATTTTTTGGAGCATTTCGATAATACATTCGGGATCGTCCTGCAAATCGGCATCAATGGTTACATACAGATCGGCATCGTTGGCATACATACCGGCCAGGATTGCTCCCTGATGCCCGAAATTGCGCGAGAGCCTGAGCGCTTCGCACAACGGATTTTGCTTGCAGGTTTTTTGTAAAATCTGCCAGGTTTTGTCGGTGCTGCCGTCATCGATAAACAATAACCGGCTGCTCGATGCTGCCATCTTTGCTTCCGTTATTTTTCTCAGCAGCCCGTCCATCCGTTCTATGGTTGAGGGTAAAACTTCTTCCTCGTTATAACAGGGTATGACAATCAACAGTTTTTGCATATAAATTTTCCTCAATTTGGTGTGTATATCCGGGCTTTGCGGTAGACAGCCGATAAGCCTTGCTGTATTGTCTATAATAATCGCGGGCGGCAAATATGCAACAAAATAAAACAGTATGCGCTCGGTATAAAAATAAATGAGGATAAAAAAATGAGAACAGAACCGCTTCTAAACGATGACATAATCGGAAAGTTAGGTGCACATTATCGGTTTTTCTTTACGCAAACCGGCTTGTTTGAATATGCGGTATATATTGTTTTGTTTTTGGCGGCAAATATGCTGCTTGTGAAATTTTTCTTTGTTAAGGAACCGTTGCAATCGTTTTCGACCGGCATATACGATTTTAAGAAAGAAAGTTCCGCCAAATGGCCTGCTTTTTTGCTTTTGTGCTTTTCTTTTGCGCTCTATGCATTAAATACCATGACGCAGGAAAACACATTGTTTAACAACTTTGATCTGATGAGCACAAACGCTATCAATAATATGTATCAGGGCAATCTGTCGATTATGGATGCCATCCGTTTTACGCCGCTGGCGGGGCTTGATCACAATCTGATATATGCCGTCAGCCGCAATTATGCCGTTGTTAATTTGTTTATTGTTATTAAGCAGCTTTTGTGTCTGTTTTTGCTTTATAAATTCTTTTCTTTTATTCCCGTGGCCAAACGTCTGACAATACTTGCCGTTATCAATTTTTTGCCGGCCGTTTTTGTTGTCAACAACATCATCTTTGCCGAACAGCTGATTTTGATATATATTTTAGCCGGGTTCCTTTTTCTTGACCGCTATGCCAAAACGGGAAAAAACGGCAGTTTGTTTGCCTTTGTTTTGTTTCTTAATCTGGCGCTTTATACCAAAGAAACGGTTATTTTGCTCTATACCGGTCTGCTTGCTTTCTTTATTGTCATCAAGGTCTTTAACGGTGAGATAACTCTTTCATCTTTTCTTTCACCCGTCAAAACATTGCGGAAAATGCCGGTTGAGTATATGCTTTTTCTCAGCTTGTTCATCTTTTTTACCTGTTGGTTGTTGATGCAGAATCCGTTGCTGAGCAGTGCTTATATGAAAGTTCATCGCGCAAATCTGGAAAATGTTTTGCATATCTATAAATTTGAGATTTTGCTGAACGTTGCGGCATTGTTGTTGGCCCTTAGCAAAATTTTCCGTAACAAAGCGGAAAAGGTGCACTGGTATGCCGAGGGGCTTCTTGCCGGCAGCCTGTTGTTGACCGCCGTCGTGATTTTTAAGTTGAAAATGGTGGCTGTTGCCGACAGCGACAAAACTTATTATCTTTATTTGCCGGCCGTTTTTTGCACGGCGTATGTTTTTGATACTCTTAAAAGAAAAGCCGGCATATGGATAGCAGGTGTTTTGATCGTTTTGTGGTCGGCGGTGAATAATTATGATATCCGACAACAGGAACAAGGACAGGAGCGAAGAGAAGTTGCCGAGTTTATCTTGTCTTTGGCAAAAAAAGGACCTGTCAGTCTGTATATTGGTTCTTTTGAAAGCTCGCCGTTAAAATGGTGGAAGGCCACTTGCTTCGGCGCGGCCATGAAGTATATGTTTCCGCAAGATTTGTCGGTGCACATAAAAACCGATGTCCGGCTGCCGGATTTACATATCGACAACTCCCGAGAGTCTTATGAAGTTTCTTCAGGAAAGTTTGCCGAGGGCGACTGTCTGTGGCTGCCGAAGAAATTTTTGTCTTATTTCTCAAAACCGAAAAATTACCGCTCGGTGTTCGAAAATAAAGCATATCAAATATACTGTCCGGAATAAAACATAAGGAAAAAACACCATGCCAAAAGTTTCCGTCCTGATCCCTTTTTATAATTCTGCCGCTTTTCTGAAACCGTGCATTGACAGTGTGCTGCAGCAAACCTACAAAGATTTTGAGCTTGTTTTGCTGAATGACGGCTCCACGGATGATTCCGAGAAAATTGCTCGTTCTTATGATGATCCGCGGGTGAAATATTATGCCAATGAAAAAAATCTGGGTATTCCCGTCAGCCATAACAAATTGATGGATCTGGCAAGCGGAGAGTATTTGGCACTGCTTGACAGTGATAATCTGTGCACGCCAGATCGCTTGGAAAAACAAGTTGCGTTTTTGGACAGTCGGCCGGATGTTACCATTGTCGGCAGCTGGGGAAGGTTGTTTAATGCCATGCCGGCACCAACGCTTTATTCCAAATTGAAAAAAATTTTTATTAATCTCGGCTGGGTTTGGCACCAGCCGGCAAACGTTACGATGGAAGAAACACTTCGCGGCAACACTTGTATGCACTCGTCGATGATGATCCGGCACAGTGATTTTATCAGGTGCGGTGTTCGCTACGATCCTTCTTTTGCCGTGGCGGAAGATTATGACTTGCTGCGGCAAACTCTGGCAAACGGTTTGAAAATCTGCAATATCCAAGAGGTGTTGTTTGAATATCAGCTGCATGGGGAAAATATATCCATTACCAAAAAACGAATGATGAAAGAAGCCGATGCCCGGGTTAAAGCAGATATACGGCATTTTTTGAAACTAAAAAATTATCATCCGTATCCTTATTGGTTGATAATTTTAAGAAAATTGCGTCTGGATATTCTGCGTAGGAAGTAAGCATGTTCTTTCCGCCATACTTTCGCAATGATATTTTGGAACATATCCGGGATAATTTTATGTTTTATTTCGGATACAACGATTTTTTTGTTTATGCCGCGACCATAACGGCAATTCTGTTTATCAATGCCCTGATCGCCGGGCGTTTTTTTAGGAAAACGGAATATTTTCCGAAGAACCGGGCTTGTTTCTGTTTTGACGGCACAAAATTTTCGGACAAACTTTGCGGCGGATTGTTGCTTTTGTCATTCGCGTTGTATGCGGGCAATACGCTGTCTCTTGATCTGACGATTTTCGGAAATTATGATCAAATGGTGGTGAACAATATCGGAGATATGCGGCGCGGATTGATGCCCGTTTTTGATTCCATTCGTTTTAATCCGACGGCCGGCATTGATCATAACATTATTTACGCTATCAGCCACAATTATCTGATCATTGCCTGCTGGAATATTTTAAAACAGCTGCTCTGTTTGTGGCTGCTTTACCGTTTTTTTGATTTTATTCCCGTTGCCCGCCGGTTGTTAATGTTGGCGGTTGTCAATTTTTTGCCGGCCGTGTTCTGGGTTAACAGTATTGTTTATTCCGAACAAAACACGTTGATTTTTGTTTTGCTCAGTTTGATGTCTCTAAAAAATTACGATAGAAGCAAAAGCGGCATCAGTCTGTTCTTTTTTGCCTTTTGGTGCAATATGGCCTTTTATGGCAAAGAAATAAATATTTTGCTGTATCTGGGCATTTTGATATATCTGGTGATAAGAAATATTATGAGCGGTCGTTTAACGCCGCGTTCTTTTCTGCATCCCGTTCGTACAATTCGACGGATGCCGGTGGAATATATGTTGCTGTGGAGTATGTTCCTGTATTCTGCGGTGTATTTGCTGCAGAGCAATCTGCTTACCGACGGCGTTTATCTCCGCCACCATCATGCGGATGTTTCGACTTTGTTGCGGATAAACGCTCTGGAATTGATATTGGTAACAACAGCTTTTGTTGTTTGCATATGGAAAATCAAACAGTTTTTTCCCCGCAGGACAACTTTGGCGGAAGAAGGGCTGTTGCTGGGAGGGCTGATCATTGCTCCGATAGTGGTTTTTAAATTGCAGATTGCCTGTTTTCCGGATTGGTATAAAACTTGGTATATGTATCTGTCGGTTATATTTTGTACGATGTATATTTTTGCAAATGTTCCCCGGACAAGGATTTTGTCGTTGATTTTTATTCCGGTTGTTTTGTGGGCATCCGTGGTTAATTATGACATACGACAGAGAGAAGAGGGAAAAGAACGCCGGGAACTGGCGGAATTTATTATCTCCGCTGAAAACGAAAAGACATCGTTTTACATATCCGAACGGACAGTCGGTGATTTGTGGAGGCTGGAATGTTTTGCTTCCGCGTTAAAATATGCGGGCAGCAACGCTTTGCTCATAACCGACATGAATGCTAAGGATTTAAGTGAGAAAAACTATTGTAAAATCAGCCGGCGGCAGCCGCAGGTCGGAGATTATGTCATTGTCCGCAAAGACGCCGACGAGACCGAAGCGTGTAAGAACAACTCTTCCGTTTACGAAAACAGAGTTTATAAAATTTATTATATCGGGTCTGCAAATGATAATCAGGCTATATCGGAAAATTGAGAATTTTTGGTTTACCTGGCCGCAAAAACTGCGTTTTTTGCTGGTGGGCGGTTTTAATACCGTTTTTTCCTACCTTCTGTTTGTATTGATGGTGGCAGGGTTGGGCATTTCCTACAAGATCGCCATAGCTGCGGGGTATGTCATTTCGACCAATGTGTCTATTTTTACCATGCGTTATTATGTTTTCCGTTCTCACGGAAAGTTGAAAAACGAATACGCCAAAGCCTGGGGTGTTTACCTTTCGACTATGCTGCTGAATTATCTTTCCATGTATCTGATGGTTGATATCTTTGCCATGAACGAACTGTTGGCACAAGGAATTTATACGGTATGCATCACCGTTTTTACCTATCTGATGCATAAATATGTTTCTTTTCGTCAGCCGGCCAGATAAGTTCTGACGGCATCATCGCGCTCAAAAAGGTAGAGCAGGGTTTTTAAGGCCTGTCCGCGGGGAGAGGAAAGCTGCGGGTCGGCGGCAACGATCATACGCGCGTCTTTGTTGGCGGTAAAAAGCAGATCCTGATGTTCGGGCATTTGCGCCAGGCGGAACTGCTCGCTGCCGCTTTGCCGGGTGCCGAGAATTTCCCCGCCGCCGCGAAGTTTTAAATCTTCTTCGGCAATAACAAAACCGTCTTCGGTTTCGCGCATAATGTTCAGTCGGGCGCGGGCGGTTTCGCTCAACGGATAGCCGTACAGCAGCAGGCAGGTGGCCGGTTTGGCACCGCGTTTGACGCGTCCGCGCAGCTGGTGCAGCTGGGCCAGCCCGAAACGCTCGGCGTGTTCGACGATCATTACGGTTGCTTCCGGCACATTGACGCCGACTTCAATCACGGTGGTGGCAACCAGCAGTTTGGTTTCTCCGGCTTTGAAACACTCCATGATCTCGTCTTTTTCCTTTTCTTTCATTTTGCCGTGCACCAGTCCGACATCGCGGCCAAAACTTTCGCGTAAAATTTCAAACCTGTTCTCGGCAGCGGCCAGATCCGTTTTTTCCGACTCTTCCACCAGCGGGCAAACCCAGTAGACCCGCTCGCCGTTCTCAATTTTGCGTTTGACGGCGGGGATAATCTCTTTGATTTTTGAAAGCGGCATAACCCGCGTGTCTACCGGTTTGCGTCCCTCGGGCAGGCGGTCGATTTTGGAATATTCCATATCGCCGAAAGCGGTCAGCACCAGCGTCCGCGGAATGGGAGTGGCGGTCATGACCAGGACGTCGGCGCGGTTCCCTTTGTCGGAAAGTCCCAGTCGCTGATGAACGCCGAAACGGTGCTGCTCGTCAATGACCACGCAGGCCAGATCGGCAAAAGTCACGTCTTCGACAAACAGGGCATGGGTGCCGATCAGAATGCTAATTGTGCCGTTTTGTAATTCTTCCAACAGCTCTTTTCTTGCCTTTCCCTTGACCTTGCCGGTTAAAAGCGCCGTTTTTACCCCGATGCTTTCCGCCAGCGGGGCAATGGTGTCATAGTGCTGCTTGGCCAGGATTTCCGTCGGCGCCATAATTGCCGCCTGCGCGCCGCATTCAACGGCGTTGAGCATGGAA
>CALXPZ010000066.1 GCA_944390375.1 uncultured Alphaproteobacteria bacterium
CCCGAAAACATCAGGTGCTCTTCTATCGAAATCAGGTTCATGATCCCGATCGTCAAATCCTGATCCGACGACAGGTCTTTCGGGTTGACTTTCTTGGCCGCGTCTATCTTTTCAACATATTCTTTGATCTTTTTTTCCTTACTCATGACAAGCTCCTAAAATTCGTACAACGCCCCTACCTTGTTGCAAAGCGGGTAATAATAAAAATAGATGCTGAGCAAAGCCAATGCAACTACCGGCACCGCAACTTTTTCAAACGGGAAATGAGCGTGTCCGCCGTTTCTTTTCTTCATCCACTGGTAAAAGCGGTTGGCAAGGATGAGCAGCACCGCACCGGCAATGACGCTGAACAGAAAAGGATCAAGATAAAGGAAGAACAAAAGAGGTTCCGGCCGATAAGACATCTCGCCGACATACATAAAACCGATCATCGCAACACTAAAGGCAATCAGCCAGAAATCGCGGCCGGGGAAATGCCAGTTTTTCTTATCAAACCACACAATCAGCCAATAACCGAGCAAGGCCAAAAGCGCACCGGCCCATACGCCGACGACGCTGTCATCAACTCCGAAATAGCGGGCTATTTCAAGCGAAGCGGCCACCGCCACGGTGCAAACCGCGCAGGCCGGATTGGCATAAGCCGGCAGAGAAACCGCCAGCACAAACAACAGTACCAGTCCCATCATCATTTTTCTTTCCTTGTATAAAAATCGAAAATGTTAACTTCTGCTTATAATATAATCGCCTAACTTGCAAATATTTTTTATTGATTATGCCAAAAAAGCTGATAAAAATACTTCCAATCGAAAAGGAAACAAACCGATGCATCCGCTGATCGAAAAAGCCCTGACCAACCATCATTTGGAGAAAAACGAACTGGTCGAGCTTCTTTATAACGACAACACCAATCAGGAACTGTTTGCTGCCGCCGACGAAACCCGCCGGCAATATGTGGGCGACGGGGTTCATCTGCGCGGGCTGATCGAATTTTCCAACTTCTGCCGCAACAACTGCTGCTACTGCGGGCTCCGGCGCGACAACAAAAACATTGAGCGCTATCGGATCGACGAAGACACCATTTTTATGCTGGCCGAACACGCCGCCCGCAACCTGGGGCTTAAAACCGTGGTTTTGCAGTCGGGCGAAGATATGTATTTTGACCGCGAAAAACTATGTTCGGTCATCCGGCGGATAAAAACCCTTGGAGTGGCGCTGACACTCAGCATCGGCGAAAAAAGCCTTGAAGATTATCAGGCTTATAAAAAAGCCGGCGCCGACCGCTTTTTGCTCCGGATAGAAACCACGGACAAACAACTTTATCTCGACAACGATCCCGGCATGAGTTTTGAAAACCGTGTCGAGTGCATTAAGAATCTCGGCCGCGCGGGGCTTGAAATCGGCACCGGCGTTCTGGTCGGGCTGCCGGGGCAGACAATCGACAGCTATGCCGACGATATCCTTTTCTTTAAGGAAGTCAACGCCGATATGATCGGCATCGGCCCGTTTATTCCCCATCCCGACACACCGCTGAAAGACGCCGCCGGCGGCACTCTGGATATGGCCTTAAAAGTGATGGCGCTGACCCGTCTTTTGCTGCCGGACATCAATATCCCCGCCACCACCGCCATGGAAACACTGACGCCAAACGGTCAGGCAAAAGCGCTTAAGGCGGGAGCCAACGTGATTATGCCCAATATTACCCTCACCCAGTATCGCCGGCACTATGAGCTTTATCCGGGAAAATCGACGACAGGCTACACACCCGACGAAAGCTTAAAAGCGGTTAAAGACAAAATATCCGCCCTCGGCCGCTTTGTCGCCGAAGGCCCCGGTTTTCATGAAAAAAAGAATTTTCTGCCATAAAACAGCTTGCTTTTTCAGGCAAAAAGCAGTATATTAAGCCGTTTTTGAAAAATTTTTTATTCATTATTAAATCTTTAAAATATGGAAAAAACAAAAAATTTCCTGACTTATCAAGAACAGGAAAAAGTGCTTTTGAACATTATTGCACAGAGGGGATACCAACAACTTCCCCAGATGGTAAAAAACGGCTATCCGCTTTCAATGACCGTGCTGGAAACCCTGAGATGGAGCAGACAGACAGATTTGATTGTCCGCCTGCTGAAGAAAGAATTTACCTACATCGGCGACAATGCCGCGTTGTTTAACTTTCTTCAAGTTCTGCTCGGAGAAAAACAGACTACCCGGTTGATTGTGGAAGAAAGCAAAAAGGACGAAAGCTGCCTTAAAGAACATCCCCTGGCTCGCCTGTTGGCTTATTTGCCACCGGAAACGCTGGCAGAAAACGGTTTTTGGAGCAAGCTGAAACAACATCACGAGTGGCGGCTCCTTGCCAAATACGGACATATCGACGATGTGATCCTGATGGAAACGCAGATTTATCCTTCCGAGGTGGCAAAACTGTTGTCCGAATATCAGGCGGAAAAGAGAATCGTGGAACTCAAGAAATATAAATGGCTGGTCAAGATGCCCGGAGGTCCGGATTTGCTGTGGCAGGAAAAACAATTCAAAATTTTATTTGAAAACCGCAGCCAGCTCAACGACTGGGGCGAAGAGGAAACCTGCCAAAAATTATGCAGCTGTCCCGAAGGACAAGAATTTTTGTATCAGGCCGGTGAAAGCGGTTGGGATATCCTGCTCTCACACGACTGTTTTGATCCTTTCCGCGAGCATGGCGAATGGAGTTTTCTGTTAAAGAAAGGCTACCCTGACGCCATCAACTGGAATCAGTGGCTGCGCGATGTGCTGGCCTCCGGTTCGAAACGGAAAATCGGGCGTTTTTATAAAGACGCGGCCAAAGCCGGACAGTGGCAGATTTTGGTTGAAAACGGACAATCACGTCTGTTGCTTGAGATGGGGAAATTTCGACTGTTCAGAAAAAGCCTGCTGCATTCTTCGTCAAAGGTCGGAGAACATCCGCAAAACGACAACTGCGGTTCACGGATTTGCGACGACGAAATCTGAACTGCCGATGACGTCTCTGATGTTTATTACGCACACAAAAAAACGCTCCCGAACGGGAGCGTTTTTTGTTTATCCGTGTTTCAGAGTTTGATCAGTTCGCGGACGCGCTCTTTCAACTGTTCCAGAATAGCCGCTTTCGGCGTATATTTCTCTTCAAACGGCGCTACCGTCTGCCAGCCGAGGTCTTCGTAAACCTGCTGGATCTGTTTGACAACGCCCGGTTTCCAGCCATAGGAGCCGAAAGCCAGCGCCTTTTTGTTGCGCGGAGCCAGACCCTTCATGTATGTTACAAAAGCGGCAACCCGCGGAAACAACTGGTTATTCAAAGTCGGGTTGCCGATGCAGACGTAGGCCGCATCCAAAAAGTCAACCATAACTTCGGAAACATTTTCCACCGCCAGACAATGTTTGGTTACCGGAATGCCGGCATCCTGAAATTCGGCCATAATCGTTTCCGCCATCTTTGCGGTGGCGCCCCACATCGAATCGTAAACAACAACCGCTTTGCCCTCGTTTTTGCCGGATGCCCATTTGGCATAAAGGCCGAGAATCGTGTTCACTTCATCTTTGCCCGACCAGATGCAGCCGTGGGAGGGGGCGATCATTTCAATATCGAGCCCGAGCGTGCCGGCCGTGTTCAAAGCCTTTTCGGCCTGCGCACCATAAGGAAACAAAATGTTGGCATAGTAGCTTTTGGCCTCGTTGACAACCAGATCAAGCGGCTGTTCGCGGACAAACAGCCCGTCGGAGGCCAGATGCTGACCGAAACCGTCGTTGGAGAGCAGCAGTTTTTCTTCTTTAATATAGGTCATCATCGAATCCGGCCAATGGAGCATCGGGGTGGTCATAAACGTAAGGCTGCGTTTGCCGATGGAAATGCTGTCGCCGGTCGTAACCAGGTGATAGTTCCAGCCGGTGGTGTCAAAATGCGCTTCCAACGCCATCTTACCGGCGTTGTCGGTTACAATGACGGCCTGCGGCGCCAGTTTCATGATTTCCGGTATATTGCCGGAATGATCCATTTCCACATGGTTGACAACCACATAGCTGATTTTGGAAAAATCAACCACGCTTTTTACGCGTTCTATCATTTCCGATGACATATAATGTTTGACACCGTCAACGAGCGTAATCTTCTCGTCCATGATCAAATAAGAATTGTAAGTTGAACCGCGGGGCGTAACGTAACCATGGAACTCTCTTAAGTTCCAGTCTTTCACGCCGACCCAGTAAATATCCTTTTTAATCTCTTTTGCTTGCATTTTTGTTTCCTTACATATATTGTTTTAACTGACTACAAAATAATCACCTAAATTTAAGTTGACAACCTGTTTTTTTAGAGTTATTAACAATAATAGTAATTGTTATCGTTTAAAGGCGGATAAAATGAAATATTCCAGACAAAGAGAATTGATTTTGAAAACACTGAGGGAAAACGGCATTCACCCGACCGCAGAGCAACTGTATGAGTTTATCCGCCAGGAAGAGCCGACTATCAGTCTGGCCACCGTATACCGAAACCTCAATCTGTTAGCGGAAAACGGTATTATTAAGAGAATCGACGGGCTTGAAGGAACAACCCATTTTGACCATCAGACCCATGACCATTATCATTTTATCTGCACTAAGTGCCACCGCGTGTTTGACGTGCCTTATGAGATTGCTCCGAATTTGGCCGAAAGCGCCTCCAAAGAAACCGGGCTTAACATAACCTCTTATGACATCGCTTTCCGCGGAATATGCAAAGATTGTCAAAAACTTAATTAAACCAACAAAAATACAAGGAGTGAAACTATGGAACTTAAAGGTTCAAAAACAGAAAAAAATTTAATGGAAGCTTTTGCCGGCGAATCTCAGGCCCGCAACAAATACACCTATTATGCTTCGAAAGCCAAAAAAGAAGGCTATAACATCATTGCCGATAAATTTGAGCAGACGGCCAACAACGAAAAAGAACACGCTAAAATCTGGTTCAAGTTGTTGCACGGCGGCGAAGTTCCTTCTACCGTCGACAACCTGAAAGACGCCGCTGCCGGTGAAAACTATGAATGGACCGACATGTATGCCCGTATGGCCAAAGAAGCTCAGGAAGAAGGCTTTACCAAGATTGCCGCTCTGTTCGAAATGGTCGGAAAAATCGAAAAAGGACACGAAGAAAGATACAACGCCTTGCTTCAGTCTTTGGTTGAGGGCAAAATCTTCAGCCGCCCGACAAAGGTTATTTGGGAATGCGCCAACTGCGGCCACCGCGTAGAAAGCCCGATGGCTCCCGAAAAATGCCCTGTTTGCGACCATCCGCAGGCATATTTCTTTGAACTGCAGGAAGAATTTTAGTTTCCGGCTTTTTTGCAAACCGCCCTCTTTGCAGGGCGGTTTTTTCTGTATAAGTATTAAAAAGCTTTAACCTTTTATAAAAAGATGTTATAGCTCAAAGATATGAAGTAAAAATGCCGGCCGGCGCCCGGATTTATAAACGAAATTATTTTCTGCTCTCAAATTGCGGCGGTGCATTTGATTTTAAAACACCAAAGAGTTGTCTGCGGAGAAATGCGCCCTGTCCGAAAACTTCGGAACGGCTGTTTTTGCGAAAAGGGGGATAACAATGAAACTCTGGTTTAAAAAGCTGAAAGATTTTTTGAAGAACATCACTAAAAGTCCGTGGTTTATTGATATGCTCGGCAACCTGATGTATTATTATTCCCGCTGGGTCGGCAAGACTACCCGCTGGAGTATTTTCGGCCTCAATCAGCTTTATCAGGTATGGCATCAGGACAAGGCCATCATTCTGGTTATCTGGCACGGGCGAGCCATGATGGTTCCTCATTTCTGGAAAAAAAACAGACCGCTTAACGCTCTCGTTTCTTTGCATAAGGACGGAAGGATTATTGCCAAGTTTTTAGAAAAATACGGTTTCGGCACAATCGGGGGCTCGTCCTCCAACGGTGCAAATTCGGCAGCACTCGCCCTGCTCCACTCGCTGCAAAACGATACGGCTGTTGCCATTATCCCTGACGGCCCCAGAGGCCCCCGCATGAAAATGAGCATCAGCCCGCTTTATTTTGCCCGCAAATCGGGCAAGCCCGTTTTCGGCGCAACGTACAGTGTTGAACATTCTTATGTTGCCAAAAGCTGGGACGCCATGCTGCTGCCTCCCCCTTTCTGCCGCGGCATTCTGCATATCACAAAACCGTATTATGTACCGGCAGACGCATCTGACGAAGATCTGGAAAAGTATCGTCAGGAAATTGAAAATGAAATGAACGAGCTGACTTTCCGGGCTGACAGGCTTTTTAATCTGCCAAAGATCGAACCCGGCGTGGCGGCCAAATCAAAGAAATATCCCGTTAAGGAGGAAATTAAAAAGTAATGTTTATCAATATCTACAATATACTGGTTCGCCTTTTGTATCCACTGGCCATCCGTCCATACATCAACAAAAGAAAAGAGCGAGGCAAAGAAGATATCAAACGTTTCAATGAAAGAATCGGCAAGCCCAAAATGCCGCGTCCCGAAGGACGTCTTTTCTGGCTGCACGGTGCTTCGGTCGGCGAATCTTTGTCCATGTTGCCTTTGATTGAAAAACTTCTCGAAACTTATCCGGATGCCCATGTTATGGTAACCACCGGCACGACAACATCGGCGGAACTTATGGGAAAAAGACTGCCCGAGAGAGCTTTTCATCAGTACATCCCCATCGATAACCCGAAATTTACCCGTCGCTTTGTCAAATATTGGCATCCCGATGCCGCTTTGTGGTTTGAATCGGAACTGTGGCCGGCCATGCTTTCTTCCATCAAAAGCAAAAATATTCCGTTGATTCTGGTAAACGGCAGAATTTCCAACCGGTCGTTCAAACGCTGGCAACAATTCGATTTTATCTGCAAAGAACTTTTGGGATGCTTTACATATTGTCTCGGACAATCCGATGAAGACGCCCACCGGTTAAAAATTCTCGGCGCCAAAGATGCCTGCTGCCTCGGCAACCTGAAATATGCCGGTTTGCCGTTGCCCGTCGATGAAGAAAAGAAAAAACAGCTTTTGGCAGACATTGACGGCAGAACCGTGTGGTTGGCAAGCTCCACCCATGATGACGAAGAAATGAAAATCGCACGTTTTCATGGCGAAATCAAAAAAGAATTTCCCAATCTGCTGCTGATCGTGGCTCCGCGTCATCCCAACCGGGGAGAAGAAATCCAGCAACGGATGCGGGATGAACTGAACCTTAATGTTTCCCTGCGTTCCAAAAATGAATCCATTACTCCGGAAACCGACGTTTATGTTGCCGACACCATCGGCGAAATGGGATTGTGGTACAACATCTGTCCGCTGGTGTTTATCGGCGGCTCGCTTATCCCTCACGGCGGGCAAAACTTTATGGAACCTTCCCGTTGCCGCGACGCGGTCATTGTCGGTCCTTATATGCATAATTTCACCGATGCCATGAACCGGGCTTTGCAGGCAAATGCCGTCATTCAGGTTAAAAATGTTATGGAGTTGTCCAACCAGGTATGCCTGCTGCTTGAAAACAAAAACTTGCTGGAAGAAAAACGGCAAAAAGCATACGATTGGGCTATGTCGGAATCAAAGATTCTTGACGGAATTATGGAAAAAATCAAAGAATACATCCGGCAATGAAAACTCCGAACCACTGGCAAAATAAAGGGCTTTGCGCAAGATTGCTGCTACCGGCAGGAATGTTGTATTCTGCAGCAACTTCTTTGCGGCTTAAAATCAAGCAGCCCCGGAAAGTTTCCGTTCCCGTCATTTGTATCGGCAACCTGACTGCCGGCGGCACCGGCAAAACACCGACCGCCGCAGCCATGGCCGAACTGTTGCGGGAATGCGGGAAAAAACCGGCATTCGTATCCCGGGGATACGGCGGAAGACTGTGCGGCGTTATGGTTGACCCGAAAACACACCGGGCGAGCGATGTCGGCGACGAGCCGCTGCTGCTTGCGCGCGAAGCTCCGGTCAGCATCAATCCCGACCGTTTTGCCGCCGCGCTCAAAGCCATTGAAAACGGCGCGGACGCTCTGATTATGGACGATGGTTTTCAAAATCCGGGATTGTTCAAAGATTTAAGTTTTCTCATTTTTGACGGCGCTTTCGGTATCGGCAACGGCCTGCCCGTTCCGGCCGGACCTTTGAGAGAAAACTTTTCCGCCGGTATCAAGCGGGCGCAGGCGGCCGTCATTATCGGCGAAGATCGTCATAATCTGGTCGAAAAAATAAAAGATATCCCCGTGTTCAAAGCGCGGATTGTCCCCGAACTGCCGGCGCTTGTTTCCGACAAAGTTATTGCTTTTGCCGGCATCGGACGACCGGAAAAATT
Organism: uncultured Alphaproteobacteria bacterium; assembly: GCA_944390375.1. Taxonomy (GTDB): domain Bacteria; phylum Pseudomonadota; class Alphaproteobacteria; order RF32; family CAG-239; genus JAFUYI01. The sequence goes on from CALXPZ010000066.1 coordinate 8,318, forward strand.
TTATAATTCTTTGCGTGAAAAAGGAATTGAGCCGGTTGCGACCGCGGATTTTCCCGACCATCATTTTTACACCCGGCAGGAATTGGAAAAACTGTTGGAACAGGCTCGCCGTCAGAATGCGGAACTGATAACCACGGCCAAAGATTTTGTGAAAATTCCGCCGGAAATGCAGCCCGGTTTCAAAGTGCTTGAAATCAAAATCGAATGGGAAGACAAAAATAAAATCAGAGATTTTGTGGCAGCACGGCTGGCGGCAAAAGACTAAAAATTGCGGCTCTGCCCTGACAGTTAAAACACCGATTTTGCCGCTCCCTCCGGAGCGGTATTTTTGTAATATGAAAACCACGTGGCACTGCGCAAGGTTTTCCGACTACAAAAAAGCTCCCCGTAATTTTGGGGAGCTTTTTTAGTCTTCGACAGCCGCAAATTATTCGTCGTCGCTTTCGGTTTCCGGTTCGCTGACAATGTCGGCCGGAACATCCTCGTTATCGGCAACGCTTTCGCCCAGGACTTCGGAACCGGCTTCTTCTTCCAGTTCTTCTTCGTCTTCGGCATCGGCGTCAAGCCAAGTTACGGAAACGACTTTTTCGTTTTCGGCCGTACGGAAGAGGATAACCCCCTGCGTTTTGCGGCCGGCAATACGGATGTCTTCAACCGGCATACGGATCAGTTTGCCGCCGTCGGTTACCATCATAATCTGGTTGTCGTCCTCAATCGGGAACGAGCTGACCACTTCCTTGTTGCGGGCAGACATTTCCATATTGGCAATACCGCTGCCGCCGCGGCCGGTTACCCGGTATTCGTAAGAAGACGAGCGCTTGCCGTAGCCGGTGGAGGTAACGGTCAGGATAAACTGTTCGTTTTTGCGCATATCTTCAAACTGTTCCGGAGTCAGCTTATCGAGCAAGCCCGTATCGGCGGCGGAAATGCTGCCGGGATCGCCGTTTTCGGCTTCCATACGCTTAATGGCCGAGCAGACTTTTGAATATTCGTCGCGCTCCTCTGCCGTGGCGTCGCTGTGGTTGAGGATGGACATCGAGATAACCGTATCGCCGTCGGCCAGTTTGATGCCGCGTACACCGACAGAATTGCGGCCGACAAATACGCGCACCTCGGTAACCGGGAAGCGGATACACTTGCCGCTTCCGGTTGCCAGCATAACATCTTCGTTTTCGTTGCAGATGCGTACGTTCATCAGCTTGTCGCCTTCATCAAGCTTCATCGCAATTTTGCCGTTTGACTGAACATTGACAAAGTCCGTCAGCGAGTTGCGGCGAACCATACCGGAAGCGGTAGCAAACATAATCGACAGATCTTTGCATTCGGCCTCATTTTCCGGCAGTTTGAGAACGGTAGTGATGGTTTCTCCCTCGTCTAAAGGCAGCAGGTTGACAACCGGCTTGCCTTTGGAGGTTGGCGAGCCGAGCGGCAGCTT
>CALXPZ010000067.1 GCA_944390375.1 uncultured Alphaproteobacteria bacterium
TTTGTTTTCGGCCGTGTTTAAGGTTTGCTGCCAACGGGCGGAATCGGCAGCGGCATTGCCGGCAGCGGTTTGAGTTTTTGTAAGCAGGTCTTTGCTTTCTTTTTGCAGATTTTCCATCCGATCACGGTCTTTTTCGTTTGCGCCGGAGAGGCTGAGTGTTGTGCCGATCGAATCGTGCAGGCGGGCGGCGGCCGACGCGTTATCGTCAAGTTTTGTGATCAGGGCGTTTAGAGCATCGGTTTCCGTTGAAACGGTCTGAATGTTGTTTTGTGCCTGATTGAGCCGGGCAGACAGTTCCGGGTTGCCGGGAGTGGTGCCGGCGCGCAGTTTGTTTTCGATTTCGGCGGCCGCGGTATTATAGCGGGTAAAATTTTCCTTAAGGTTTTGGCTGATCTTGGTATATTCTTCCCGGTTGCTTAAGAAAGACGCTTTGATTTGTTCCAGTTCCCGGCGGAAAGATTCGATTTTTCGCCCGGCAAAGGTGTCTTTGGCAGTGTTTTGAGGCGCCGCCGCGGGAACAATATTGCCGTTGTCGCGTATGTTTTCTTGCGAGTCGTTGCCGATAAGAACGGGAAAATCGGAGCCCGAGCAGGCGGAAACGGCTAGCAGCGCCGATGCAAGCAATATTTTTGTTGCGAATTTTTTCATCAGACCAAATACCCTAAATAAATTGTAACTCTATGTTTTTTGATACTTTTTGAGCTCGTTGTAAAGATAAATCTGCAAAAAACAAATAAACATTCTTTTATCAGTCGGAATATTGCTTGGAAAAAATTTAAATTTATTTAAATTTTGCTTGCAAAAAAAAACAAAAGGCGGTATTAAGTCCTTTGTAAAAAAGATGCGCTCGTAGCTCAATTGGATAGAGCATCTGACTACGGATCAGAAGGTTGTGAGTTCGAATCCCGCCGAGCGCGCCATTAAAAAACTCCCGCAAGGGAGTTTTTTTGTAGCCAGAATCCGCCGTGCGATCATAAAAAACGCTCCGGCTTTGCGGGCGGGAGCGTTAAAAGATACATCTATATCCGGTTTTCAGCCCGGGGTGATGAAGTCTGTCAGTTCTTTTTCTTTAATCGGAATGTTCTCGTTTAGCCAGAGCCAGTAATTGGCATATTTGCAAACGGAGCTTTTATCGGTTCCGTATTTCTTTTTCAGCCGGTATGCCTGGCGCCAGGTGCCGATATAGGCGTGTTGTCCCTTTTTGTCGCCGGTCAGAACCACATTGCGGCGGAAAAGCTTTTGCAGGGCAGAAACCGTTGCCGGCAGATCTTGGAGCGGAATGTTGAACCGCAGGGTCTGAACACCCGTTTCCTTATTTAAGAACTCAAGCAGCAGAGAAAGGCCGGTATTTCCCTGCCAGTAGCAGCTGATGCCGCGGCGTATTCTTCCGCCGAAAAGTTTTTGCAGCCGGCGGGGCAGGCGGGAATTGCCGATATAAGTAACGCATCCCGGCGTGCTGAGGAGAATGTTGGCCGACATAAAACGGGCAATTTTTTCCACATTTTCCTTGAAAACGGGGCTTTCTTTGTCCAGACTGATCTCTTTTGAATCAAAAAAAGTTTCTTCGCTGACGGATTTTATAATCTTTTCTTTTTGCATAAAATATAATTGTTAAGTGTTAATAATTTTCTTTCCGCCAAATCATAGATTTTTTTGCCGGTTTGTCAATAAAATAAAGCGGCGGGAAATCCGCCGTTTAATATGGGAAAAGAAAAAAGTTTATCCGGCCAGCCGGCAGATTTCCGCCCGCAGCTCGTCGATACCGAAACCTTTTTCCGAACTGGTGGCAATAATATCAATGTAAGCGGCCGGATGTCTGGCGATTTCCGCTTTGGTTTCTTTTAAGATTTTGCTTAAGGCCGCGAGCGGAATCTTGTCGCTTTTGGTCAGGATTATCTGGTAGGTAACGGCTGCTTTGTCGAGCATTTCCATAATGTCGCGGTCAACCTTTTTGATGCCGTGGCGGGAATCTATAAGCAGAAAAACCCGTTTCAGGTTAACCCGTCCCTGCAAATAGGCAAAGATCATTTTCTGCCAGTTTTTAACCACACTTTCCGGTGCTTTGGCAAAGCCGTATCCGGGCAGGTCGACAAGAAAAAGTTTGTCTGCAAGGTTAAAATAGTTCAGTTGCTGGGTGCGTCCCGGCGTGTTTGAGGTTTTGGCCAGTCCCTTGCGGCCGGTCAGCGCGTTGATCAGGCTTGATTTGCCGACGTTTGAACGGCCGGCAAAGGCGATTTCTTCCATTTGGTCGTCCGGCGGCAACTGGCCTAAAGAGGCAACCCCCAGGACAAAGGTGCAGGCTGCCGCTGGCAGTTTGCGGCCGGCTTCCAGCTCTTCTTTGTCATAAAGGGGGTTGATCTGTTCCATCGAGTTACTTCCTTTTGTTTTTCCGGATGATTGCTTTTTGCTGAATGATGGAAAGAATGTTGCTCAAAGTCCAGTAAATAACCAGACCGGAAGCAAAGTGTCCCATCATAAACATAAAGATCAGCGGCAGCAGTGCAAAAATCCGTGCCTGATCTTTGTTTGTCGGCGCCGGGTTCAGTTTTTGCTGAACATACATGGTCAGTCCCATGATAATCGGCCAGACACCGATGTCAAGAAAGCCCGGAACCGGCAGATGCGTGATGACCGACAAGGTCAGCGGATCCGGCGCGGAGAGGTCTTTAATCCAGCCGATGAACGGAGCATGGCGGATTTCAATCGCAATGTTTAATACTTTATACAGGGAGAAGAAAACCGGAACCTGGATCAGCAACGGCAGGCAGCCGGCGGCCGGGTTGATTTTTTCGCGGCGGTAGAGTTCCATGGTTTCCATCTGCAGTTTGGTTTTGTCCTGATATTTTTCCTGCAGTTCTTTTAATTTTGGCTGGATGTCTTTCATTTTTGCCATATTTTCATACGATTTGTTGGCAATCGGGAACATAACCAGCCGGAGCAGGGCGGCAAACAGCAAAATTGCCCAGCCCATGTTGCCGATAAGACCGTAAAGGAAATCCAGAATATAAAAGAACGGTTTGGTCAGGAAGTAGTACCATCCGAAATCGACGGCGAGATCAAATTTCGGAATATTGTGGGACGAGGTGTATTTATCCAGCAGCTTGATTTCTTTGGCGCCGGAATAAAACATAATCTGATCGGAGCCGACGGAACCGGCTGCAACGGTTATCGGTGCGCCGACAAAGTCGGTTTGATAGAAGTTGTCCCCGTTTTTGCTGTATTTGACGCGGCTTTCGGTTTCGGGGTTCATGACAATCGCAGAAAACCAATAGCGGTCGGAAAAGCCGATCCAGCCGCCGGTGGTGGTAAATTCTTTGTTTTCTTTTTTCAGGTCGTCGTATTTGATTTCTTCCAGCGTGTTGTCAAGAACACCGACCATGCCTTCGTGGACAACGCTGCGGCTGCCGGCAGGGGACGGTACCCGTGCGATCAGCCCGTAGGGATAGAGAACGACCTCTTTTTCCCGATTGTTTTCAACCGCCTGGCTGACGGTGAACATATAATGTTCGTCAACCGAAATACGGGTGATGAATTTTAATCCCTCCCCGTTGTCCCATTCCAGTACAACCGGCGTTTTTGCTGTCAGTTCGCGTCCTTTGACGGTCCACAGAGTGTCGGCATCGGGTACACGGACGGAAGGATCGGAAGAAAGCCAGCCGAATTCCGCATAATAGGGGTTGGCCGTTTTGGCCGGCATCAAAAGTTCGACATCGGGGCTTTCGGGGGAAAGGGTTTGTTTGTATTTTTCCAGCCACAAGTTGTCAATCCGGAAACCGCGGGTGCGGAAAGAGCCGGTCAGGGAAGCGGTGTTTATTTTGACGTGCGGATTGGCAGCAACGGCATCTTCGGCAGAAAGAGGAACGGCATTTTGGGCGGCAGGGGCGTTTTCTTCACCGGTTTTCGGCAGGCTGACAACGGTCTGTTCGGAAACCTGAACGTCCTTTTTGGGAAAGAAAAAGTAGTTGGTTACAAAAATGAGAACCAGGGAAAGAATAATAGCCGCATAAAAGCTTTTAATGTCGTCATTCATTGTCGTTTTCTTTCTAAAAAATTGTCATCACACGAATATAACAGTATTTGCCGTCAATGCAAGTTTTTATCATCTTGATGAGGATTATCTTTGGGCGGAACCGGATCGTAGCCTGAACCTCCCCAGGGGTGACAGCGCAAAAGTCTGCGGGTTCCCAGCCAGATTCCTTTGATGACGCCGTGGATTTCTATGGCTTCTATCATATACTGAGAACAGGTCGGCTGAAAACGGCAACTATGAGGCAGCAGGGGGGAAATGATTTTTTGATAAAATTTAATCAACAGCAGAAACGGGAGCTTGATTATCCGGTTGAACATGGTTTTCTTCTCCGTTTAGCTGCCGGTTCAGTTTTTTGATGCCGTATTGCAGATCCCGGCAGATTTCCTGAAAGTCCGCATCGGCGGTGTTGTAACGGGCAATCAAAACATAATCGGCATTTTTTAGAGCCAGTTTTTCAAAAAACAGCGCCGCCGCGGCACGAAGCCGCCGACGGCTGCGGTTTCTGATAACTGCTTTGCCGATTTTTTTTGTCGTCGTATATCCGATCCTTGCGCATTTTATGTTTTCGTCGTTGCGGAGAACCGCCTGTAAAACAATCGTATGGGTCGGAATCGCAACACCCGATTTTGCCGCTCGGACAAAGTCTTTGCGTTTTTTTAACTTTAAAAAAATCGGCATTCTCCCACCTTAGGCAGAAAGTTTTGCGCGTCCTCTGGCTCTGCGGGCTGCCAAAACTTTGCGGCCGCCCTGAGTTGCCATACGGGTGCGGAAACCGTGACGGCGGGATCTTACTAATTTGGAAGGTTGATAAGTACGTTTCATCTTTTTTCTCCGGTTTATTATCGTTATTTAAAACCTTCCGTGCGGAAGGCTCTCGGTTTTCGCTATCTTAATAACTTGTTTTTCTTTGAAAGTCAATCACAAAAAAATTCCCCGCAAAATGTTTTGCGGGGAGTTTTTGTTTTAGCTTAAAGCGCTGTCTTATTTGATGATCTTCGATACAACGCCGGCGCCTACCGTGTGGCCGCCTTCGCGGA
>CALXPZ010000068.1 GCA_944390375.1 uncultured Alphaproteobacteria bacterium
CCCGAAAACATCAGGTGCTCTTCTATCGAAATCAGGTTCATGATCCCGATCGTCAAATCCTGATCCGACGACAGGTCTTTCGGGTTGACTTTCTTGGCCGCGTCTATCTTTTCAACATATTCTTTGACATTTTTAATTTTTTTCATATTTTCCTCCGTTGCCGATTAGTAAGGGTAATAGTTTATAAAAGTGCTGGCGGCAGAGAGCAGAACCAGCGGCAGGACGACTTTTTCAAACGGGAAATGAGCGTGCCCGCCGTTTCTTTTTTTCATCCATTGGTAAAGTTTTTGCGAACAGATAAAAAGCAGGGCACCGATGACGGATGAGAGCAAAAACGGATCAATATATAAAAATCCGAAAACCTGCGGTGAATAGGGCAGCATATCCCAATAGACAAAGCCGATCATGGCAACGCTTAGGGCGATCAGCCAAAAATCGCGCCCCGGAAAATGCCAGTTTTTCCGGTCAAACCAGACGATTGTCCAATAGCCGAGAATCGCTAACATGGCGCCTGCCCACAGACCGATGATGTTGTCACTGATGCCCAGCCGCCGCGAGATTTCCAACGAGGCGCCGATGGCTACCGTGCAGACAACGCAGGCCGGGTTGGCGAGAGCCGAAAAGGGAACGATCAACGCCGCCAGAAGAAAAGATAACAATTTCATTTTATATATGCCTTTCAATATATGACGATATTTATATATAGTTATAAATCTATATATTATTATTGTCAACTGTTTTTTATGTATGCCAATACTTTTTGCAAGACAGCTGTTTATTGAAAAGTAAGAATTGGGATATATAGTTTTATAAAACAACACAGCGAAAGGAGTTTATATGTTAAAAATTGTCATTTACGTCCTGATTGCCGCCGTTGTTGCGGCTGCAGCCGGCGGCGGATTTCATTTGTATCGGGTGGCGGCCAAAAACAAAGAAGAAATGTCCCGCTACGCCGGGCAGCCGGTGGAAGTTACCCGCAACTTCGGCAAAACACTGGTGGTCTATTATTCACTGACCGGACATACGCGTGCGATTGCCGAAAAAATTGCCGCCAAAACGGGGGCAGATATGTATGAAATCAAAACAAAGGAAAAGCTGAACGGTACGCCCTGGTTCTATCTGACTTTGAGAAAACAGCTGAAAGCTAAAAACTATCCGGAGCTTTCCGGCGATATGCCCGATTTTGGGACTTATAATACAATTTTTGTAGGGGCACCGGTTTGGTGGTATACGATGGCAACTCCGCTTTATGCCTTTTTGCAGAAGGCCGATTTCGGCGGTAAAAGGGTGGTGCCGTTTTCGACCCAGGGCAGTAATGTCGGGACCTATTTTGCCGACTTTGCCAAAGAGGCCCGCAATGCCAAAGTGCTTGAGGGGGCATCGTTTAACAATTTGCCGGCCGAATATGCGCAGGCCGAAGACAATAAGGTCAGCCGCTGGCTGAACGATTTGCCCGAAAAATAGGGCTGTTTACGGACAGATTGCCGTAAGCCGTTTTCTGTTGTCGCAGAAAGCGGCTTTTTTTGTTTTCGTTTATTGTTTGACAAAATTTTGTATATATGATACAAAAACTTTCTATGTTTTAATTTTTAATATTATGAATAATAAATTATTTATTTTAGGTTGGGACAATGCTCTTGTCTTAGATGTTACGGAAAACATTCATGCCTCGTATCTGTCCATGCTTGAAAAATTTTGTCCGTCTCTTGCTGCCCGCTGGACATTGGATAACACCAAAAGCATGCAGGGAATGCACCCGGACAAAGTATGGGAAAGTTTTATCTCTTTGCTGGGGATGGAAAAAATGTGCCGGGCGCGGGAGTTCTTTTATGAAAATTACCGCAGTCGTCCGCTGCCGCCGTTGACAAAATGCGCTACAGAGTTTTTGCGAGAACTGAAAGCACGAGAGTGTACGGTCGCCGTGGTTTCCAATAAGACGCAGAGCATCCTTGAAGAAGAAGGCCGGATGCAAAAAGTAGACGATCTGGTGGATTTTTGGATCGGGACCGTGAGTGAAGCGGGAGAGGACAATGTTTCTTCCGAGTATGATTGGCGGTTTTACTGCCGATTAAACCAACTTAAGCAGGCAATGGAAATTTGTCCCGATGCAAAGGAGGTTACGGTTATTGCCGGGATAGGATATGCCGAGCCGGCCCTAACTCTCGGTGTTACCCGTTTTGAGGAAGCATCGGCACAGGTCTTTGACTGGGTGGCCGATGAAATTGAGAAAATCGCTCCTCATCCTATCGATTACTGGGGGTGGGATGATTTTCTTTAAATTTTAAGAAAAATACAAAAAACCCGGCAGATGCCGGGTTTTTTGTATTCAAAGACAGTCGGTGCTTTAAATTATGGTTTCAGAATCGGAATTTTCGGGTTGGCCAGGGCAAAAATGCTTTGTACGGCAAAATAGTCGGTCAGGGGACTGCCGTCATAATTTTTGATTAGGCCGCCGGCCTCTTCCACAATCAGGGCGCCGGCCGCAAAATCCCACGGCTTTAAGCTCAGTTCCCAAAAAATTCCGGTGCGTCCGCAGGCAACATTGCACAAGTCGAGAGCGCCGGCACCGCTGCGGCGAATGTCCAGCGACCGTTCGCAATAAGCAGCCGCCAGCTTCCAGGTTAAATCCATATCGTAGCTCCCGGTGCCGAAAGCCGCCAGTGAAAAAGAAAGCGGGGCTTCGGAGGTGTGTATCGGTTTTCCGTTGCAAAAGGCGCCTTTGTTTTTTTCTGCGGTAAACAATTCGTCGGCAAACGGATTGAAGATAACGCCGATTTGCGGTTTGCCGTCTTTCAACAGGGCAACGGAAATACAGCTCCAGCGGTAGTTTTTTACAAAATTGACGGTGCCGTCGATGGGGTCGCAGACAAAGCAGTAGCCTTTTTTGCTGCCGTGTTCGTTTCCTTCTTCTCCGAGAAAAGAAGCCCCGGGCAGCAGAGCCGTCAGTTTTTCCTTCAGAATTTCCTGTATTTTCAGATCGCAGGAAGTAACCAAATCTTTCGGGTTTTGATTTTTGTTGTTAACCTTGACGGACGGCGGAGAGAGGAGAATGGTTCCGCATTCGCGAATGATACTGACAATGTTTTCTATCATGATGTATTTTACCAATTATATGAATTGCAGTAAAAAAGAGCCGCTTTGTTAACGGCTCCTTAAAAAGTGGGGACGGCTTTTATTTAACCGGTTTACCCCATTGATTTTCCTTTTCTTCACCCGGCAGGCAGAACCAAATCAAAAGTGCAATGCCGCCGATGTAGGGAATAATGCCGATGAGCATCCAGAACCAGGGTTGGCCGAGGTCGTGAACGCGGCGAACAGTCAGCTCCAGGCTGGGCAGCAGCAGACCAAGGGCAACAATCATGCTGAGAAAACCGCCGAACAAAATACCATCAAGAATGCCGGTAATAATCCCAATCAGAAAACAAAACAGTGTGAAATACCAATATTGGGCGCGTCCGGTGCGGCCTTTGAAATCGATGTTGGTATAGAGGCTTTTGACCGTTTCGACAAAGTATTTGTTAAAACCTTCTTTGGTTAAAACCGGTTTGATATATTTGTCAAGGCCCTGTTTGCTGAAAAGGGGGAAAACGTCTTTGGTGAAAGTGTTTTTTATGTCGTCAATAATCATCGGGATATCCTTATTAAAAAATGAAATTAATTCCGTTAATAAGATGCGCTCATAATTGCAAAATTGCAATTACTAATTTGTATCATATACAATTAAATGAGCAATTTAATCGTATTTTGAAACGATAAATCAGTTTTCTTCTCCTTCTTCCGGTTCCAGCGGGCGGCATATTTCCGGTGTAAATGTGCAATCAAAGAGATAGTTGCCGAAGCTGTCGTGGTAGGTGGTGGTGGCGGTGAGTCCGGATGCAAACATAACCTGCAGCCCTTCGCACATGGCAGGCAAAAGCTGACGACAACCGAAATCCTGCAGTCTGGTGATCATATAAATCCGATCGCGTTCGCTCCAGTCCGCGGAGTTGGCGTTGACGATGTAGGTATAATTTATTTCCCGGTTATGGCGCTTGATGTCAACCCATTTGATGCCGCTTTGGATGTCGGCCGGCAGCATTTCCTGCATATTTTTGAGTTGGGCGTCTATCTCTTCATCGCTTAAATGCCGTATTTCCCCGTTTTCGGCCTGAGCCGGCAGGGTGAAAAGCAATGCAACGGCAAACGCAATGACTGACATTTTCATAAGGACATTCTCCCTATTTTTCGGCGGAAGATTTCTGTTTGTAACTTTCCATCATGACGCGGCACTCGTTTATGGCGTAGTTGCATTTGAGAAAATATTCCCCGTTTGTTTTTACATAATCGGCCGATACCTGTTCCAGCCCGGGGTTAAACGTATTCATCAGGTCGAGGCTGGCGCAAAGGGTCGCCTTAATCTGCGGGCAAAATTCCTGTTTCATACGGTCGGCGATGAGCGCTTTTTTGTTTTCGTCCAGCTGGCTGCGGATATTTTCGGGCAGAGCGGAAAAGATTTTTTCGAGGTCGATCTGGTAAACATAATTTAACCCTTGATTTTCCATTTTGATATCCTGCCAGACAACACCGGGGTTGACTTCTATCGGCAAAGAGGAGCGCATGGTTTCAATTTGTTTTTCAACAGCGTTTTGCATATATTTTTCGATCTCTATCCGGTCGGTGGCGGGGTTTCCGGTTGCCGGGGGAAGATCAGACTCCTGGGCACGGACGGGAAGGGCAACGGCGGCGCCGATAATCAATGCGCAAAGAAAGCTTTTCATAAATTTGAACTCCTCTTAAATTATGTTGTTAATGCTTTCATAGTAAAATAAAAAAGAGCGGAGAGCAACATAATCTTTGACCGGAAACAAAAAATCCCCGGGTGCATGCGCACGCGGGGAATCGTTAGAATAAAAAAGCTTTACAAATCGAGGTTTTCGTATATGCAGACAGGGTTGCCCGTGCCGCAGTCGTCCAGGACACAGGAAGAAATCAGAGTGTGAATCTTTTCGTCTGAAAAGTTAACGGCATAACTTACGGAGGTGTAGGGATTGCAATATTTGCAGCCGTGAACCCAGGCCAGCAAATTCCCGGGTAAAGGGGGAAAATTTAGTTTTTGCCGGATGCGGTTAATTTCTTCAAGATGAAAGATGATGAAATACAGAGTTTTTGCCGATGCAAGTTCGCCGCCGCGATAGTGGCACCATTCTTGGGCTTTGCGGTACATTTTCTTTTTTGGGGAAAAGTCCAGCAGCGAGATGTTGTCGTGCAGAAAAATTCCTCTGATTTCTTTGATGTCTGCCGGTGCGGATACATATTTTCCGCTTTTGAGCAAGAAGTCTCCGAATTTCGGAGTAAAAACTTTTTCGTTCATAACGCAAAATTTAATTTAGTTAATAATTTTTCATAGCGGCTCAGCATAGTGCGCGAAAACAAAAGAGTCAAGCTTTGTCGTTTTCGGGAAAAAACAGGTTCGGGGTTTGTGCCAGTTCTGAGAGAAAGGGCAGGGTGCGGCTGAGGACATTTTCCGGGTAATGATAAAAATCCCGCAGATCCAGACGCCACTCCAACTGCAAAATTCGCGGTACCGGGGATAGGCGCTGGAGGTCGCCGGTCAGTCCCCGGCGGCCGGTGTAGTCCGGGGGGTTCAGTTTCCAGCGAATCCGGTATTTGATTGCTAGAGCGTCAATCAGAGCCAGTTCGTTTTCATATTTTTGAGCCGGCAGAATGCCGGTGCCGACGGCCAGTTCAAATTCGCGGTTGATGCTCATGCCGTGGATATCAAGAAAAGCTCGGTTTTCAAGACCGTCGTTTGTGATAAAGGTTGTGATGGAATCGGCTACGGGCGTGTAGCGCCGGCGGATGATTGCAGACAGTCCGGAGCGTTCGCCCGTCAGTCTGGTGATTGCGCCGGTATAAAGATCGGGCGCTTTGTCCTTCCCGTTGCGGAAAATGCGCACGGCGTGCGGCGCGGTTAAGATGAGCCTGCTTTTTCTGTCGTCATGGCGGAAGAGGGCGCCGTCTTTTTTGCCGCGGTAGGTATCGGCGGCATATTCTTTTTCGTATTTTTTAAGTAAATTCAGCATATTTTCAGTCCGTTTGCAATATGATAACATTTATTTTCGGGTTGTTTTATCCCCGTTATTCACAGCCTGTGGATAAGTAAAAAGCCAAAAGAAAAATATTCTGTTTGTTTTTGTGTTTTTTCCTGATAAAACGGAGCCGGTGGAATTGTAAAACAAGATGAGATTATGCCGATGGAAAAAATTGATGCGGCCGCGTTGCCGCAAAATATAGAAGCAGAACAGGCGCTTTTGGGAGCGCTTTTGGCCAATAACAAGGCTTATGAGCAGGTTTCCGATTTTTTGAAACCGGCGCATTTTGCCGACGCCGTCAACGCCAAAATTTTTGAGGTTATTTCCCGACTGATCTCCCGCGGGCGGGTGGCGGACACGATTACGCTGAAAAACTATTTTGAACAGGAAGGCGTTTTAACCGACGTCGGCGGCTATCAGTATCTGATCAAACTGGCGGAAAGCGCGTCGCCGCTGACCAATCCCGAATATTATGCCCAGTATATTTATGATCAGTATTTGCGCCGGGAGCTGATCGCCACCGGCTGCGATATCGTGAATAACGCAATGAAAGAAGATATCGACTCTTCGGCCTCCAGCCAGATAGAAGAGGCGGAACGTCGTTTGTACGAGTTGTCGGACAAAGGCGACGGGCAACGCGGTTTTGTTGATTTTTCCGATGCGTTGACCCAGTCTTTGAACACGATTGAAAAAGCCTATCAGCGCGAGGGCAAAATTTCCGGTATTTCGACCGGGCTTAACAATCTCGATAAGCGTACCGGCGGCCTTAACAACTCCGACCTGATTATTCTTGCCGGACGTCCGGCAATGGGCAAAACCGCGCTGGCAACCAACATTGCCTATAATGTTGCCGACTGGATGAGCAGGGATCGCTCTTTGGAAGAAAAGGCGCGCGGGGTAGCTTTTTTCTCGCTTGAAATGTCCGCCGATCAGTTGGCCACTCGTGTGCTCTCGAGCGTGGCGGCGATTTCGTCGCAGAAGATGCGCAACGGTGATATTGATAACGGCGAGTTTGACCGACTGGCGGAGGTGGTGCGTTCTCTGGAGCGAATCCCTCTTTATATCGACGATACGCCGGGGCTGACCATCAATGCCATCCGCAACCGGGCGCGGCGCTTAAAACGCAGCAAGGGGCTCGGGCTGATCGTGATTGACTATATCCAACTGATTACCGGTTCTTCCGGGCGGGGTGAGGTCAACCGCGTGCAGGAACTTTCGGAAATTTCGCGCGGGCTGAAAATTATGGCCAAAGAACTGAACGTACCGGTGATTGCCCTGTCGCAGCTTAACCGCGGGGTGGAAATGCGCGACGACAAACGGCCGGTGATGTCCGACCTGCGCGAATCGGGATCTATCGAACAAGATGCTGACATCGTGCTGTTTGTTTACCGGGAAAACTATTATATCCAGAACGAAGAGCCGAAAGAAACCGATAAAAACTATTCGCAGGAAAAACACGACAAGTGGGAACAGCGGATGCAGGCCACCCGCCACCGGGCAGACGTGATTATCGGTAAGCACCGCCACGGTCCGACGGGAACGGTCAAGCTCGGCTGGCAGGGGGAATATGCCCTTTTCACCGATCCGATAGAAGATAACCAGCTGCCGGAGCAGATCGGCTGATGAATACGCCCCGGAAACATTATGTCGTTACCATTGCCCGGCGTGATCCCGCGTCGGAGGCTAAAAGCCGGGTTGAACCGGAATTTTGGAAAAAGAAAAAGCTGGAGGAGATGAACCGGACGGAATGGGAACTCCTTTGCGACGGCTGCGGCAAGTGCTGTCTGAACAAGCTGGAAATTGACGGCGCCATTCATTATACCTGCGTGCGCTGCCGTTTTCTTGACACCCAAAGCTGTTTGTGCCGGATTTATGAAAACCGCTTTGAAAAAGTGCCCGACTGCCGCAGCGTCGATCTGAAAGCGGTGAGGGAAAAACCCCGCTTTCTGCCGAAAACCTGCGCCTATTGGCTGCTTGACAACGGGTATGAACTGCCGGCGTGGCACCCGCTGGTCAGCGGCGACAAAGAAAGCGTGCATAAAGCGATGAAATCGGTGCGCGGGCGGCTGATCATTTCCGAATCGGAAGTAACGCATTATGAAGATTACATTGTTGACTGGAAAGATATTTGAAATCGAAAACGGGACGGATTTGCCGTTAAGAGCCGTTTCTCCCACGGCTTGCCGGCGGCTCAGTCTGAGAATCGATAATAAAGAACGGAAGGTCGTTTTGAATCTGCCGCCGCGCTGTTCCGTGCGCAAGGCGCTCGATTTTGTGGAAAAAAACCGGGACTGGATAGAGGCACATCTGCTGGCAGTGCCGGTGAGCCGGCAGTTTTCCGACGGAGATGAAATTTCCTTTTTCGGCGAGAATTTGAAAATCTGCCATTGTCCGAAAGCCAAAAGCGGCGTTGTCCGGGAAGGGAACGTGCTTAAGGTTTCCGGCGAAAAAGAGTTTTTGCCGCGGCGGGTGCGCGATTTTATCCGAAACGAAACGCATTTGAAAATGAGGGAACTGTCCCAGCAGAAAGCTGCCCGAATCGGATGCTGCGTCAACCGGGTTACGATCAAAGATACTAAGTCGCGCTGGGGAAGCTGTTCAACCTTAAACAATATCAATTACAACTGGCGAATCGCGCTGGCTCCGGTGGAGGCGATTGATTATCTGGCTGCTCACGAGGTAGCACATCTCAAACACAGGGATCATTCCGCCGCATTTTGGGAATGTGTCCGCAGCCTGAGTCCGTATGCCGAAAGCGGGCGCCGCTGGCTGAAACAAAACGGCAGGTTGTTGTATGCCTACGAGTAATCCGCTTGATTTATACGGATTTAAAAACTATATTATTTGCAGTTGGAGTCTATTAAGAGGAGAAACTTATGTTTAAAGATAAAATCGAACTGCAAAAAAATTATTCCGATGTCGGAATAGAGCGGACAACCGTTGACGACGGCCTGCGCGCCTATCTGGTCAGCGTTTACAATCATATGGCCGGCGCCCTGGCGGTTACCGCCGCGGCGGCTTTTTTGGTTGCCAATACTTCGCTGGTTACCATGATGTTCAATATGCAGACGGGCGGAATGTCCGCTCTCGGCTGGTTGTTTTTGCTGTCGCCGCTGATCGTTATTTTCGGGTTCAACTGGGTGCTGGTGCGCGGTTCGCTGGCACAGGTGCGCGGCGTGTTCTGGCTTTATTCCGCTCTGATGGGATTTTCGCTGGCGCCGATTTTCCTGGTTTATACCCATGCCAGCATGGTGCGGGTTTTCCTGATTACGGCCGCGATGTTCGGTGCCATGAGCATTTACGGCACGGTTACCAAGCGTGATCTGACTTCGATGGGCGCTTTCCTGCGGATGGGGCTGTGGGGTATTATCATTGCCAGCCTGGTTAACCTGTTTATGCAGAGCCCGGCGCTGTATTATGTTTTGTCGATCGTTTCGGTGGTTGTCTTTACCGGTCTGACGGCCTATGATACCCAGAAAATCCGTCAGATTTATATGTCTGCCGATACGGAAGATTCGATGACCCGGAAAGTTATGGTGGGTGCATTGGAATTGTATCTGGACTTTATCAACCTGTTTTTGGCGTTGCTGCGTTTGTTCGGCGAGCGTAAATAACAGACAGGCGGTAGATTGGACTTCGGGCGGTCCGGTTTTGCCGGGCCGCTTTTGTGTCGGGAGCAAAAAAAACAACGGCGGTTTTGACCGGCCGTTGTTTTTTTGTTAGTTAAGCATACCTCCGTTTATCTCAAGCGTTCGCCGCATAATTTCATTGTTGACATGAGCCAGCATATCGGCGTCCTGCTTGTTTTCCGGGGCGGTTTCTTTTAAAGCTTCGGCCCATTCAATCAGGACACTGAAGTCCATATCGACGAGAGCTTCGGCAATGTCTTCGGGGTCGGCATCAACCAGCTCGGCACTATCGACAATCTGCAATCCCCGCCGCTGCATTTCGTCAGTCAGCGCCTGATCGTAGCTGCAGATGATTTCTTTTGTCTGGTGCTGTTGTGCAGTTGTAAGCGGCTGCTGTTGCAGAACGATTGTTGCTATCCGCACTTTCAAGCCGAGTTCACAAAGAGCCTGGGTTTCCATCTCCGGGATCCGGACATTTTCCAGATCTTTGATCAGTTGTTCGAGATCAATACTGAGATATGAGATTTTTTCCATAAAATAATGAGATAAAATGATTAAATATAAATTGAATGTATCCGATTTTTTGTCGAAATTCAAGATTATTTTGGCAAGAAAGTTCAAAAAAAGCCCCCGCAGCGCCTAAAAAGCGTGCAGGGACTGAAATGAAGAATAAATCAGGAACAAGGAAAACGATTGCTTCGTTTGCTTATTTCCTCGTAGATCAGTGAGCGGAATGTCTGCCAGGGCGAATCTTCCCGTTTGTCTCCGGATGCTATTTCATCGACTTCGTCGGCCAGGGTAACCAGAGTTTCAAAACTGTATTCAGAAAGCAACCGGCGCACGGCGTCCTGATTTTGGTTAATCAGTTCCGTGATATCGACGACGAAAACGTTTCTTTTTTCCAGTTCGGCTTCCATTTGTCCCAGGTAGAAACTAAAGCCGTTGAGAAGGTTGGTTCCAATCGGGGTTAATCTTTTTTCCGACATAAGTTTTTTGCAAATTATTTTGGTTTTTAACGATATCTGCAACAGTGTACCGTTATCGCAGCTCGGAAAATCGGTTGTTGCCAGGGTTTGCAAAAATTCCGGCAAATTGATGATTTCTTTTTTCATATAATAATTTTTTTTAAGTTAATAATGGATTTTACAGTGCTATTGTATTCTTTTTTGGACAAAAATCAAACTGTTTTTATTCAGGCGGCAAAGAGATCCTTTATTTTTTCAAAAAAGCTTTTTTCCGCCGGCTGGCAGCTGTCATCGCCGCTGATACTGCGGAACTCTTCAAGCAGTTCTTTTTGCCGCGGGTTCAGGTTGACCGGTGTTTCTACCTTAAACTCTACCCACAAATCGCCTTTGTCGACTGAACGGATTTTGGGCATTCCTTCACCTTTGATTTTTATGCGTGCGCCGCTTTGGGTGCCGGCGGCCACTTTGACCTCTATTTTATGACCGTCGATTGCGGGAATTTCGACTACGCCGCCGAGCGCCGCACAGGCCATCGAAACGGGAATTTGCACAAATAAATCGGAACCCTGGCGGCTGTACAGCTTGTGTTCTCGTACGGTTACAAAAATGTAGAGATCACCGTTTTGGCCGCCGCCGGTGCCGGGCATTCCTTCTCCGCTTAAGCGAATCCGGGTGCCGTCGTCAATGCCGGCCGGAATTTTGATTTTCAGCTCTTTGGTGAAAGGAACAGTGCCGGAGCCCTTGCAGTCCGGACAAGCCTCTTTGACTTTGCGTCCCCGGCCGCCGCAATCGGGGCAGACGGTTTCCATAATCATAAAACCATGTTGGCGGTGAACTCTGCCCCGTCCGCCGCAAGTCGGGCAAACTGGCGGTTCTTTCCCGTCTTTGGTGCCGAAGCCGTTGCATTTTTCACAAACTTTTTCGGTCGGGAAAGATATTTCTTTTTCCAGACCGTTGAAAGCGTCTTCCAAAGAAATTTCCAAATCATAGCGCAGGTCTTCTCCGTCTTTGCCGGCAGAAGGGCGCGCAGAACGGCGGCCGCCGCCCATGAAATCGGAGAAAACTTCCGAAAAAATATCGCCGAATCCGGCTCCAAAATTGAAATCAAACGGGTTGGCACCGCCGCCCTGATCAAATGCCGCATGTCCGTATCGGTCGTAAGCAGCGCGTTTTTGCTCGTCTTTTAATACTTCGTAAGCTTCGTTGATTTCCTTAAATTTCGTTTCCGCTTCTGCGTTGCCCTGGTTGCGGTCAGGGTGGTATTTCATGGCCAAGCGGCGGTATGACTTTTTGATTTCTTCAATAGTTGCCCCTTTGGCGACTTCCAGAGTTTCGTAATAGTCCCGTTTTTCCATAACCATAGTGCTTTCTTGTTTATAAATTGCTTGTTTTGATTGAATACTTAGGGTGTTTATAATCGAAACGCAAGCCTTTTGCAAGCCGGGATTAGCAATTTTATCAGGTTTAAAAATGCGGGGCGGAGGTTATTTTTTTATAAGGAGAATAAAATGGGACGAAAGATTAAAATCAAAGATATGACAGAAACGTCTTTCCCGAAAGACGATGAAAAAGATTTCCATGTCAGAACCGTTGAAGAAGAAGTGTTAATCTCTTCTCACGAGGGGCTTGACGACGAGGAAGAATTTGTCTGCGATATGCATAATTTCGGCGATAGCGACGATCTGCCTAACAGCGACCGGGCGATGATGACGTCGCGCCAACGCTGCGATTATCCGTAAGTCAATGCCCGGCAGATTGTCGGAATTTGAGCCGTTTGCATAAAGCGGTCAAAGTTTGTATTGAATAATAAAAGATATAAACGGATATAATCAGATGTATTTGAGCCGGAACAAACCATAATTTCTTTCTTAAAAATGCCGGACGGGAAGATGGAGAAGTCAAAAAAATATCCCTGACAATTTTTATTGTCGGGATATTTTTGATGGCGTCGACGAGAGAGATGCTAAGTAAAAACAACCGCTGCTCCGGTTGTTTTTGTCTGAAAATCCGCGGCTGTCTTGGGTTATGGAAGGAGAACGGCGTTCTCCGTGCCAAACCTTAGACACCAGTGAACGAACCGTAGGTTCGACCGCGAGACAAGCCATTAAAAAAACGGGTTTTTAAAGAACCCGTTTTTTAATGGCGTCGACGAGAGGACTCGAACCTCCTGCCCACAGTTTAGGAAACTGTTGCTCTATCCTGATGAGCTACGTCGACACAAGCGAGGGGTATTATAGCCGCCTTTTCCTTAAAATCAATCATTCTTCGTCATCTATCCACGATTTCAGGCTTTCTATCTCGGCTTTGATATCAGATTTGACGCCTGCCCAAAATTCTTTGAAGTCGGTCTTTTTCCAGGTGGTAACCAGCCAGTAGAGGCCGACCGAAACAATGGCGGCGACACCGATGAAAAAGCCGCAGGCCAAAAGCCAAACAACAGTTATCCCGACAGAAAGCGCCAAGATGACGCCCCAATGGTAATCGGCTCCTTTAACGTAGTGGATCGAATAAACAAACATGGCGAGCACGAGCGCAATCCCCACGACCGATCCCCAGCGGGCGGCCGGACCGTATCGATCAATTTTCAGGTTAATGATCCATATGCAGCCGGCGGTCAGCAAGCCGCAGATTATCAACCCCACCGTTAGCAACGTACTCATTTTGGTTCAAAGTCTGTTTTTATTGTTTATTAGTAACTGTTTGCAATATTAGTATAAATCCGTTTTTATGTCCAGAGCTTATTGCCGGAAAAGGCGGAAAATGCTTTATTTCTTCCCGAATTTCGGGTATACTTTCTTTAAAATAGGAGGAGGTTATGGGCAAACTGCGTACATTTTTGATTTCTGCCGCAATCGGCGTTTCTCCGTTCAGCGGTTCGGTGGCCGGGCCGGGGAGTGCGAAAATTGATGCGCCGGCAAAAGAAACTCCGGTTGCCAAGGATGCTTTTGCCAGGTTTCGGGAGGCGGAAAAGCACGCGTTTCCGATGCTTGTTTTTTTTGAGGGGTGTTCGCTTGAGGCTTATAAAGACTGCAACGGCATACCGACAATCGGCATCGGCAACATCACTTTTCCCGACGGGCGGAAAGTAACCATCAAAGACCGGCTGGCGGACAACAAAGAAATGTATGCGATGGTTTCTTCTTATTTAGAAAAACGCGCCTATCCGCTGCTTGACAAATATATTACCCGTCAGCTGGAGCCGGAAGAAATGGCCGCTCTTATCAGTCTGAGTTATAATTGCGGCGCCGAAATTTTTGAGGACGGCGGGCGTCCTTCCCGGTTTGCCCGGCTGATCAATGACGGAGCCCCGGTTGAGGATATGGCACGCGCTTTTTTGCGCAAATCTTATTCCCGCAAAGGTTTTAACAACGGCCTGGCGGTGCGTCGTTGCATGGAGGTTCTTTATGCCGAAAAGGCGCTGACGTTTGACGATTTTCAGAATTTTTACGTATGCAGCTATGATAAGCTGAATTATAAAGATTTGTCCGTTTGCCTGAAAGCAGGCGACCGGGAAGGTATAAAAAAAGCCGCCGAGCATGTTCGTCGTATTTGCAGCACGGTTCCCGATCGGGAAACGGCTCAAAAACGCGAGTGGTTCGGCGGCAACCGTAAAGTCAGCTTTTTTACACCGAAGCAGGCGGATAAATATCCGGAATTGAAATTTTCGCCGGTGTTGTTGGCAGACGGCAAAAGGACGCGCTAAAATCCTTTTTCCGCCAACTGCCGCAAAAACAGCTTTTCAATTTCCGCCAGTTGTTCTACCGACTGCCAGTCAACATATTCTCCGGAAGCGTGCATTCCGTCGCCGCTGCCCGAATGCATGATAACAATCGAACCGCGTTCGGCAAAAGCCCGCGAATCGGTGGCACCGCCGATATATTCAAACGAAAGCGTGCGTTTTAAATATTGTTCGGCGAGATGTTTGTAAGCTCGGATGAAGGTGTTGTTTTCGTCCATGACAACCGGTCGGCCGGAGGAAACAATCCGGTAGCTGACGCCGTCGACCATGGCTTTTTTTAAGTTTTCTTCCAGCCCGGAAAGGGTGGATTTTTCGGTCAGGCGGAAATCGAGCAGGGCTTCCGCGTGGTTGGAAATGACATTGGCAACTTCACCGCCCTCGATTTTGGCAAAGTGAACCGTGTCAATCCAGGTGTCTGCCGGTCGGGGCATTTTTTTGCTGTAATAGGGATAAAGCGAACGGATGTTTTGCCAGACCTGCAACAGTTGTTCGTTGGCATCAACGCCCTCCCAGGGCGTGGAGCCGTGAGCTTCTTTTCCTTCGGATTCCAGTTTGACGAAGACCGGGCTTTTGCAGCGGGCAACGATTTTTCCGATATCGCCGGCAACGTCGACGTCAAAGACGACTTTTGACTTCAGATCCGGATTTTCGGCCAGGAAAGCCTCCAGTCCGAAACTGCCTTTTTCTTCGTCGGAAGAGAGCAAAACTCCGAATTTGAGCGGCAGTTTTTCTTTGATGACGTATTCCAGCGAGTTGAGGCCGACGACGGCAAAAGATTTCATATCCAGGGTGCCGCGGCCGAACATTTTGCCCTCTTTGAGGTAGGGGATGAACATATTGTCGGCGGCAGGGACAACATCGATATGGCCGACAACCAGCACGTCAAAATCCCTTTTTTCGCCGTTTGAGAGCAACATAACCGGCGCCAGGGCGTCTTTACGGTAAATTTCCGTTCGGGCATTGATGTTTTCCGCCAGTTTGGAGAGGTATTTGAAGCAGCGTTCTATTTCTGCCGTGTTGCCGGTTTCGGTGCGGAATTTTATCAGTTCCATGGTGGTTTTTTGCAGATCCATTTTTTTCTCCTTTTTTTCCGAATTTTACTTTTTGTTTATCATATGCAGGTATTATTAGGCCAATTATGATAAAAAAGCATTAATACGAGGACATGCAGATGAAAACGTTTTTGACGGCAGTTCTGGTTTTTTGTTTGTTTGCAGGTACGGTTTCCGCCCAAAGCGAGAGCGAAGGTGATTCCGGGCGCAGCCTGCCGCGGATGGCTTCACTCAGATCAAAACTGGTGAACGCCCGTTCCGGCCCCGGTTCGCGCTATCCGATCGAATGGGTCTACAAGCAGAAAAACGCGCCGGTTGAAATTATTGCCGAATTTGACCTGTGGCGGCAGATCCGCGATTGGGAAGGATCGGAAACATGGGTTTATAAGCCGATGCTCAGCAGCAAGCGTTGGATTAAAATGACACGCAAAGGAATCAGCAATATTTACGCTAAGCCCGAATCGGGTTCCAAAGTGATTGCCAAAGTGGAAGACCAGGTGATCGGCGAGGTGGAGAAATGTCCGGAAGACAAAAATTTTTGTCTGATTAAGTTTGCGTCCGTCGAGGGTTGGGTTCAAAGAGGGGATTTTTTCGGGGTTTATCCCGGAGAAGTGATCAATTAAAGAATAATCAAGATAAAAACAGGATTTACTTATGAGTACGATTAACGATATTAATTTTTCCGATATTTATATTACTCCTGACAAAGTAGCTTATATCCCCGACGGAAAAACTGCAAACGGGCTGATGAAAATCAAAACCGATGATTTTAATTATTTTTTTGACAAGGTTGAAAGTTCGTTTGATGGCAGCAATCCGAGCTATTCGGTATTGTACAATAAAATCCTTTATCGTGTGGAAAGAAGCATCAGCATTTACGGTATTCAGTACTGTGCCCGTAAAATGCCGTTGGAAGTTCCTGCTTTCAGCACTTTGGGGTTTGCGCCGGAATTGCGCAAATATTTGTTGGGTCTGAGCGATGCGGCCGGGTTGATTTTGTGGTCGGGACCGACCGGCGCCGGTAAGACAACAGCGGTTTCTTCCCTGATGAAAGAATATCTGATCAACGAGGGTGGTTTTGCCTATACCATCGAAGATCCGGCAGAAATGCCGCTTGACGGTTGCTACAATGCCTTAAACGGCAGTCTCGGCCTGTGCAAACAAACACAGCCGGTAGAAGGTAACTGGGGCGCCTGTCTGAAATCGGCACTGCGTTCCAAACCGCGTTTTATTCTGGTAGGCGAAATTCGTACGCCGGAAACGGCGAGCGAAGTGCTGCGTGCCTGTACGTCCGGTCATTTGGTTTTGTCGACCATTCACGCCAACAACGTCAGTGATGCCATCAACTCGGTTATTAAATACGCATCTTCTTCCGGTATGACGGAAGATCTGGCCTATGACCTCTTTTCCCGAGGAATGCTTGCCGTTTTGCATCAGACATTAAACGGCATCCGCAAAAAAGTACCCTTGGTTTCGTATCTGTTTGCTAACCCGGATACGACCCAGGGCGACCAGGTACGGGCGATTATCAAGACCGGTAAACTTAATCTGGCAACTTCGATCGATACCCAGCGCAGCCGTTTGTCGCTGGGCAAGGAATTGTTCCCGCGGTTGCGTGATAAAGAATAAAAGCGTTAAAAAAAACTCCCTTCGCGGGAGTTTTTTTATGAGAAAAAATTATCCGTGTTCGGCTTTAACCCGGAAGAGATATTCGATGACTTCAGGGTCGTCCCATTCGGCGGAGCCGCGAATGCGGCCGATTTCTTTCCCTTCCCGGCTGATTAAGACGGTTACCGGAGAAGAAAAAATTCCGAAAGCAGCTGCCAGATCGTTTTTGTCGTCAACATACATTTCCAGGTCAGGTGCGCCGTATTTGTTCAGCAGCCGCCGTTGCTCGGAGAACCCTCCCAGCCATTCTTTTTTGGGGGAAATCATAATGACTCTGATGCCGTCGTTTTTTGTCTGTCGCACATACTCGTTCAGACTTTTGAGTTCGCGGATGCAGGGAACGCAGTAGCGCGACCAGAATACGGCCAGTACAAAGTCGCCGTTAAAATCTTTCAACCGGGTTTGCCGGCCGTGTTCTCCGTATATGACTTTTGACGGAAGTTCGCGCGGGGTGTCGTATATGTTGATACCTTTTTCGTTCGCCGAAGCATTTGCAATGCCGCATAAAAAAAAGGCCGTTGCCAGTATTTTACAAAAAATTTTCATTTGCCTATTGATAACTGCTTTATATTTTTTGCCTTGTTTCCGTTTGAGGAATAATATATAACCATAATAATCAAATAGACAAGCAAAAGGTGAAAAAATGAATAAGGCATCACTGTTTTTGTGGATCTTTCTTATTGCTGTCGGAATTTTCCTTTCCGGCTGCGGAAAAATGTCGGAACCGGAACCTTTTGAACCCGGATATCCTCATTCCTATCCCCGAAAATAACAATCAGGCAAGGATTGAAAAATGGCAGAGAATAATTTTGTTGACGATATGATACCCTATGTGGAATTTGCCGATAATGCCAACGAGCGCACGCCCTGCGTCTTGGTGCTCGATTGTTCGGGGTCCATGCGCGGCGAACCGATCAAACAACTCAATATCGGTTTGAAAGCCTTGGAAAAAGAGCTGAAAGAAGATATTGACGCCAGCTCGCGGGTGCAGCTGCTGATCATCAAGGCTTTCGGCAAAGATGAAACGGAAGTTTCTTCCGATTGGATTGATGCCATGAACTTTACGGCGCCGGAAATGGCCGCCGGCGGGCTGACTCCGATCGGCAAGGCGATGGAACTGGCGTTGAAAAAAATAGAAGAACAGAAGTGCCTTTATGACAGCTGCGGCATTACCTCCAAGCGGCCGTGGATTTTTTTGATCAGCGACGGCGAGCCGACCGATTATGACTGGGAGAGCGTTGCCCGTAAATGTTGCCAGGCGCAGGAAAATAAAAAAGTGGTCATCCATGCCGTCGGTACCGAAGGTGCCAATTTGGAAAAATTGGCTAAATTTTCCCTTAATTCGCCCAAACGCCTCAGCGGTTTGAAATTTACCGAATTTTTCCTCTGGCTTAGCCGCAGCGTTTCCTGCATATCCAAGGCGGCGCCGAACGCGGAGGATTTGTTCGACGATACGGGAAACTGGGATGAAGAAAACTAGGAACGGCAATATCAGGGTAAGGGCAGCCTGCGTAACGGGGCCGGTGCATCTCGGCCGCGGCCAGCCCTGTCAGGATTATTGTCGTTATTCCACGCGCGGGGCAAATTTTGTGGCGGTTATTTCCGATGGCGCCGGTTCAACCAAATACGGTCGTATTGGCGCTAAAATCGTTTGCGATACTTTGGTCGACCTGTTGGCCGACGCTCCGTTTAAAAATATCCGGCAGGCGGTTGTTAATGCCATCGGAACGGCTCGCGACAAGCTCACTTTTCACCGCTACAACTCGTCCGGCAACAAAAAAGGAATTATGGCTTTTGCGGCTACCGTGGTGGGTGTGGTCTGCCATAAGGGCGAGGGGGTGTTTTTCCATATCGGCGACGGGGCGGCGCTGGCATTTACGTCTTCCGATCTTTCCCGCTATGTTGCTTCTAAACCGGAAAACGGTGTTTTTGCCTGCGAAACGTATTTTTATACGATGGATGACTGGGAAGATACGCTCCGCTTTACCCCTTTTAAGGAGGCGCATACGGTGATGCTGATGTCGGACGGGTTGACCAATTTTTCGTTCGATCAGGATTTTAACAGCATAAAGCCCAATTTTCTTCTGCCGATCAATGATTTTCTCTGCCGGGAAAAGCAACAGGCCAAGGCCGTCCGTGCGCTGGCTAATACGTTGAACACAACTCGCGCCAAGCAGTTGAACCCCGATGACAAAACTTTTTTATGGGCAAAACTGTGATGGATGAGAGCAAAGAAACATATAATGCCATTTACGGGGACGGCAGCTGGGAGCAGGTCGTTCTCGGAGAAATGATCAATAAAGGCGGGGCGGCCGGACGAATCCATCGGGTGGAGGGGCACCCGCGGCTGGTGGCCAAGATTTTTCATAATCTGAACAAAAGCAGCACCAACCGCGAAAAGTTGCAGGCCATGCTCTTAAACCGGCCGAGTTTTTCTCCGGCGATGAAAGACGGTAAGCAGTTTACCATGGAAGACGGCAACAGTTATGTGCAGATTGCGTGGCCGGAGGCGCTTTTGGAAAACGAAACTGGATTCTGCGTCGGTTATCTGATGCCGCTTATTGATTTGAGCCAGGCGGCCTCGCTGGATCATTTTATGCAGAAGGCAATTCGCCAGAAACTGCGGTTGACCGAAAAATACGAACACCGTTTGCAGGCGGCTTACAACCTGTGTACGATGGTGGCGGCGTTGCACGAAAAAGGGCACTATATCGTTGATCTCAAACCGTCGAACGTTTATGTCTACAAACAAAGTATGCTGATTGCCCTGCTTGACTGCGACGGTTTTTCCATCCGCGGCGAAAAAGGGCGCTATCCGGCGGAGTTTGTCAGCGAGGAATACATCTATCCGGAGGGAATGCAGCAGAATTGCGACCAGATGGGGGAAGAACAGGACAAATTCGCACTGGCGGTGATTTTGTTCAAGCTGATGAATAACGGGATTCACCCTTTTTCCGGTATGCCCCGTAAGCAGGGAACGCAAAACCTGACAATTCAAGAGCGGATTGCCGCCTATCACTATGCCTACGGTTCTTGGGCCGATCTTTATCAGGCGCCGCATCCTTACAGCATTCACGATTATTTTGCCAAGGATACGCTGGAGCTTTTTGACCGCGCTTTCGTCCGCGGAATGAAACGCCCGTCGGCGGCCGAATGGGAACGGCATATGCGCAGTTTGCTGCAAAATCTGCGACAATGCAAAAAGAACCCCGATCATGCCTATTTTACATCGAAAGGCTGCGGGCTTTGTCTGATGGAAGAAAAATTCAGGTCGGATATGCGGGAAAGGCAGGCTTTGCTGCAAACGCCGAAAACCATCCGCGGCCTGGAAATTGACAAGATGACGCCGGAAAAACTGGAAGAGGAAAAACAGCAGCGCCATCAGAAAATTATCCGCGCCAATCACATCACGGCGGCGGCGGTTGCCGTTTATCTTCTCTTTTTCGGAATGTTGCATTTTCTGGCAACTCCTTTTTCTGAAGCTTTATCTGCAGTCGGCGTCGGTTTGCAGGTGGTCGCCGTTATCCTGATTATGGGCGGAATCCACAAAATCTTTAAGATGCTGCGTCCGCGGGTGCCGCTTTTCCGCTATGAGATGCTGCCTTTTCTTTTGCAGGTTTACGCGTTTATCTGTATGCTGGTCAGTCTGGCCGCAGTTAACAAACTGCCGCTTGAAATCCTTATGCTCGCACCTTAAATTTTTACTATGAAAAAAAACTTTTTTATGTTATAAGCGTGTTTAGCTGAAATCCTATTGAAAGGTTTGTATTTTGAAAAACTTAAATCCCATTCTTATTTCCGGCAAAGAGGTTTTGCCGCTGGTTGAAGGCGGCAAAGGCATCAACGCCAGCGACG
Organism: uncultured Alphaproteobacteria bacterium; assembly: GCA_944390375.1. GTDB lineage: Bacteria > Pseudomonadota > Alphaproteobacteria > RF32 > CAG-239 > JAFUYI01. Next base: position 20,980 of record CALXPZ010000068.1, read on the forward strand.
GCCGCAGCAGCGGCGCCTGGGCGCGGGAAAACTGTGTCGGTACGTTTTCCGGTGTCAGTCCGGATTTTTATGATGAAAAGGGCAATGTCGTTCTTGAAAAATTCTTCAAAAAATCGAGGCCCGAACGTCATGAAGAAATGGTAGAAAGAGCCATTAAAGGCGGTGTGGCGCAGGCTCAGGTTGCCCACGAAATTTCAAACGGAAACGGACGTATTCATATAAATATGCTGTGGGAGCTGGCAGATTCCCAGCGGATTCTTGAAGGAGTGCTGGAAAAGGCCAAAGGGTTGATCAACGGCATTACCTGCGGCGCCGGCATGCCTTATCATCTCGGTGCGCTGGCTTCCAAATTCGGCGTCTACTATTATCCGATCGTTTCTTCCGCCCGCGCTTTTAATATTTTGTGGAAACGAGCCTATTCCAATTTTACCGAATTTTTGGGCGGCGTGGTCTACGAAGATCCGTGGCTGGCCGGCGGGCATAACGGTTTGTCCAATGCCGAAGATCCGACAAAACCTGAAAAACCGTATGACCGTGTGGTTGCTTTGCGTCGGTTGCTGAACAGCTGCGGTCTGCAGGAAACTCCGATTATTATGGCCGGCGGCGTCTGGTCGCTGAAGGATTGGGAAGATTATATCGATAATCCGGAAATCGGAAAAATTGCTTTTCAGTTCGGCACCCGGCCGATGATTACAAAGGAAAGCCCGGTCAGCGAGGCATGGAAAAAAGTGATGATGCACGTTAAAAAAGGCGATGTCATTTTGCAGCGTTTCAGCCCGACCGGATTTTTCTCCTCGGCAATTAAGAATACTTTTCTTGAAAAGCTGATTGAGCGTAAAAACGGCGAAGTCGCTTTTAAGGAAAGCGCTGATGCGGAATTTTCCCAGCCGCTGAAAATAAGCGATCACAAAACCGTCTTTATCAAGCCGGACGATATGGCCAAGGCTAACAACCAGATCAATGCCGGTCTGACGGAAATTAAGGAAACGCCGGATCATACGGTTGTCTTTATGACGCCGGAAGACTGGAAACAGATGAAAGAAGACCGCAAAAACTGCGTCGGCTGTCTTTCCCAATGTCAGTTTTCAACCTGGTCGGCAGCCAGCCCGACAGGTTCTACCGGGCGAATTCCCGATCCGCGTACTTATTGCATCCATAAGACGCTGTATGAAGTCGGACACGGCGGTAGTGTTAAGGATCATCTGTTGTTTGCCGGGCATCAGGTTTACCGTTTTGCAACCGATCCGCTTTATCGCAATGGTTGCATTCCATCGGTTAAAGAACTGATTGATAAAATCAAACATGGCGAATAAAATAAAAAAAGCTCCGGAAACGGGGCTTTTTTTATACCCGGCAGACAATGGGTATATTGTCGTCCGGTTGAGTTTGACAATCTTCCGGTGTCAGCGGTTTTGAAACAGGTCTTTCTTGCGGCAGCGGGGAAAAGTTTCGTAAAACGAAATTGATCGCGGTGTATAGAAAAAGCTCCCCTGTCGGGGAGCTTTTCGGTTATTTGCCGTTATTTTTATTTGTTTAACTGTGCGGCAACTTCAGCGGCAAAGTCTTCTTCTTTTTTCTGAATGCCTTCGCCCAGTTTGAAGCAGACAAAGTCTTTGAGTTTGATGTCGGTGCCGAGTTCTTTGGCGGCATCGGCAATCACCTGCTTAACCTTTTTGTCCGGATCCATAATGTAAGCCTGTTCTTCGAGAACAACCTCGTCATAGTATTTGCGAATACGGCCTTCAACCATTTTTTCGATAATGTTGGCCGGTTTGCCGGAGGCTTTTGCCTGTTCGGTGAAAATGGACTTTTCGTGTTCAACGGCAGCCGGATCAACATCGGCAATACTCAGGAACAAAGGCTGAGAAGCAGCAACGTGCATGGCAATATGTTTGCCGAGTTCGGCCAGTTTGGCTTTGTCTGCTTTGGATTCCAAAGCAACCAGAACACCGATTTTGCCGAGGTTGTTGCGGGCAACGTTGTGGACATAAGGGGCAACAATACCTTCGCTGACTTCGAGAACTTTAGCGCGGCGGAGATTCATGTTTTCGCCGATTTTGGCGATCATGTCGGTCAGGCGTTCTTCAAAAGATTTGTGAACTTTCGGACACTGGAAATTTTTCATGTTGCAGAGGTCGCCGTTATTCATCAGGGCAACCTGGGCGGCGTCTTCAACATATTCCTGGAAAATTTCGTTTTTGGCGACAAAGTCGGTTTCCGAGTTAACCTCGACAACAGCGCCTTTATTGCCTTCAACAGCAACCGCAACCAGACCTTCGGCAGCGATGCGGCTGGCTTTTTTGGCAGCCGATGCGAGGCCTTTTTTGCGCAGCCAGTCAACGGCTTTTTCCATGTCGCCGGCAGCTTCAACCAGAGCCTTTTTGCAATCGAGCATTCCGGCGCCGGTTGATTCTCTCAGTTCTTTTACCATAGAGGCAGTAATTTCTGTCATTTTATATTTCCCCAATTCTGATATTTTTTTGAATTAAAATGGCGATATTTTATTGCTTAAAATACCGCCATTAAGATCAAGCGCTGAATTTCAGCGAATAAAAATTATTCGGCAGCCTTGGCTTTTTTGGCAGAAGCTTTGGGGGCTTCTTTAGCTTCGGCTTCTTCTTCGCCTTCTTCTTTTGCTTTGGCAGCTTTCTTTTTGGCCGGTTTGGCTTCGACGTCGCCGACGATTTCGTCAACTTTTACGCCCTGAGCCGCAATTTCGGCCTGAATGCCGTCCAAAACGGCGGAAGATACCAGTTCGCAGTAGAACTGAATGGCGCGGATGGCGTCATCGTTGCCGGGAACCGGGAAATCAACCAAAGTCGGGTCGGCATTGGTATCGGCGATAGCGATAACCGGGATACCGAGCTTTTTGGCTTCTTTGATCGCCAGGTCTTCTTTCGGCATATCGACAACAAACAGCAGATCCGGCTGGCCGCCCATGTTCATAACACCGCTCAGCTCTTTGGACAGTTTTTCCTGTTCTTTGCGCAGGTTGAGCAGTTCTTTTTTGGTGTAGCCTTCGGTGGCGTTGCTGTCGAACATTTCGTTTAACTTAACCAAACGGGAAATTGATTTGTAAACGGTTTTCCAGTTGGTCAGCATACCGCCGAGCCAGCGGTAATTGACATAATACTGTCCGCATCTTTCCGCATTTTCCTTGATGATGTCCTGAGCCTGGCGTTTGGTGCCAACAAACAGAACTTTGCCGCCGTTTGCGGCAATTTCTCTGGCCGCGTTCAATGCGGTGTAGAGCATCGGGTAGGTCTGTTGCAGGTCAATGATGTGAACGTTGTCTTTTTTGCCATAGATGTAGCCGGCCATTTTCGGATTCCAGCGACGAGCGTGGTGGCCGAAGTGAACGCCGTTTTCAATCATCTGGCGAATTGTAAATTTAGGAAGTGACATTTTATATTTATCCTTTTTCCGGTTAAACCTCCGCAGGCATTCTGGCCAGGTTTCCCAAGCACCGGAGCGGATGCCGTTCGGCTGCCGCTAAAGCCTGCGTGTGAATTATTGTTAAAACAGCGAATATCAACCATTTGATATTCGCTGTCTTTTTACACAGTCCTGAGTTATTTTGCAAGTAAAAAATTAGCATAAGCAAAAGATTATTTGTTCATGAACTTTTTGATAGCCTCAATAACCCTTTCCACGGTAATGTCCACCATTTCTTCTTTGGTTTCGACCACAATGTCGGCCTCGGAATAATAGGGGTATTCTTCCCGGATGTATTTTTCCAGTTTGTTTTTTAGGTGTTCGTCGTTGCCTTCGATAAAAGGACGGTGCCGGCGGCCGGCCGTGCGATGATAGAGAACGTCGACGTCGGCTTTCAGCCAGATGGTAACCGCGTGCTCGCGGGCCAGCCGGCGGGTTTGTTCGGGTACAAAAGAACCGCCGCCCGAAGCCAAAACGCAGGGCGCCCCCTGGAGCAGGCGTTTCATAACGCGAGCCTCGCCGGCGCGGTATTCTTCCTCGCCGAAACATTTTAAAACATCAACCAGCGGCAGTCCCGCCGCTTTTTCTATTTCCTGATCACCGTCGACAAAGGGCAGCCCCATCTTTTTGGCCAGGCGTTTGCCGACGCTCGTTTTGCCGCTGCCCATCAGGCCGACAAGCAAAATTATTTTATTATTTTCCATAGTTTGTTAATCTTTATTTCAAATATTTAATGCCATAATATAAACAGTTTAAATTTTATCAATATTTTTTTATCAAAAAGGTGAGAAATATGCGTCAGAAAAGCAGTAAAGGGTGGATTTATGTTGTATTGGCCGTGGTGGCGGCGCTGGCATTATGGGCCGTTTCCCGCGATATGCCTTTTACGCCGGAAAGGGTTGAACAGCCCTTGGAAAATACGTTCGCGCGGTAAATCGTAAAAATGCAGGAACGGGAGCTGAAAGAATTTCTGGATATGATGGCGGCGGAAAAAGGCGCGTCGGTCAATACCATTGACGCTTACCGCCGTGATATTTCCCAGTTTCTGGAGTTTTGGAAAAAAGACTGCGCGCTGGCGGAAGAGGAGGACATCGCCGCCTTTGTGCGTGATCTCGGCAGCCGGGGATTTGCCGCCAAAAGCGTGGCGCGCAAACTTTCCGCAGTACGGGAATTTTATAAGTTTTTATATTCCGAAGGGTACATAAAAACCAACCCGACGGCAAACATCATGCAGCCCAGACAGGCCAAGCCGTTGCCTAAGTTTTTGACCGATGCGGAAATAAAACGCCTTTTGCAGGCGGCGGGAGAGGAAACCGATTTTGCCCGCTGCCGGCTGAAGACGATGCTGTTATTGATGTATGCCTGCGGGTTGCGGGTGTCGGAATTGGTGGCGCTTTCCGAGGGCTGTATTGATTTTGACAACAAACGAATCCTCGTGTTCGGGAAAGGCGCCAAAGAACGTTTTGTTCCGGCGGCAGAGCAGGCGCTGGAGGCGGTAAAAAACTATCTGCCGGTGCGGACGGCCTATCTGGCCGGCAGAAAATCGCCGTGGCTGTTTCCGTCACATACGGCGGCGTCCGGGCATGTTACCCGCGATAACTTTTTTAAGAATTTGAAAAATCTGGCAGTGAAAGCGGGGATTTCTCCGGCAAAGGTTTCGCCCCATGTGCTCCGGCACTCTTTTGCCACCCATCTTTTACACCGCCATGTGGATCTGCGCAGCGTGCAGAAATTACTGGGGCATGAGGATATTTCCACCACCGAAATTTATACGCATATCATTTCCGAAGAACTGATTGAAACAGTGCGCCGGAAACATCCGCTGGCCGCGACAGACAAGTAGCCGGTTGTTCGCAGCACATAAAAAAAGGACCGCCCCTAGGGGCAGGTCCAGTAAGCAAACAGTCTGCCGACTTTGATGTCGGCAATTTCGTCAGCGCGTTCGGATAAGGTGCCGTCGCCGAAAAGATTGTCTGCCCAGATGACAAAGGTCAGCCAGGAATGTTTGTCATAGCCGGTAAAAGGGAGTTTTATGTCCCGAACCAGCATTTCCCGGTCGAGTTTGTCGGTGGTGGTTTCCATCTGAACGGCCAGAAATTCCCACAAAACGGAATCGGTAATTTTCGGTCTTGTGCATTCCGCCCTGATCCGGGAAGCCGTTCGTCCGGAATGAAGCGTGAGCAGGCGCGCCAGGTTGAGCAAGCCGCATTCCGGTTTGAGATAGCTCCAGGGAGCCGAAGACTTGTCGCTGAACTCGTCAACAAGGTTGAAATTTTCCCGGTCTTCTTTGAGCTTTTGTTTGATGTCGGTAAACACGCTCTGCAGAAAGGGGGGATAAATCCGGCCGTCGTTGATTTTGTAATTTTCAAGATTGGTTCTGTTGATCCCGAGTTTGCGGGACAAAGCAGAAAAAACGTCTTTTCTTTTCATATATGTATAATTTAATAATATTTTGACTAAACTTATGAATAACACAACAGGCAAAAAAACTCAAGCCAAAATTTGACAAAATTGACCGAATTTTGTTTCGAGCAGAGATAAAAGCATATTGATGAGGAAAAATTTTCCGGGTGGAGATATGTTTTTTATGATACCGGAAGGTTTATATTTTTTCTGCTAACTGCAGGTAGGCCGCCGGGGGCAATTCTTCTGCCCGGGCGGTCGGGGAAATGCCGATTGCCGCGCAGGTTTCCAAGGCCTGCGGCCAGCTTTTCAGGCTTTGACGCAGCATTTTGCGGCGCTGACCGAAAGCAAGCGCCGTCAGTTTTTCCACCTTAGACAGGATTTCCGCCGACGGAATCGCCGGTTTTGGGGTAAATAGAAGAACAGTCGAGCGGATTTTGGGCGCCGGGGTAAAACATTCCGGCGGCAGTTCCAGCAGTTTGACAACATCACAAGTCAGCTGCGCCAATACCGAAAGACGTCCGTAATCTTTGCAACGGGTGGGGGCGGTGATTCTTTCCGCCACTTCTTTTTGAAACATCAGGGTCATTGCCCGGTAGCTTTCGGCCTGATGAAGCCAACCGGTTAAGAGAGGCACGGAAACATTGTAGGGCAGGTTGCTGATCAACTGCCGGGGAGCGCGGATTTCTTCGGACAGATCGAAAGTGAGGGCGTCGCCGTTGATAATGCGGAAAGGAATGTCGGTTTCCGCTTTCAGTTCTTCCATAATCGCAATGCAACGGGCATCCATTTCAATGACCGTCAGCGAATCGGGAGCGGCCTCCAGAACGGCCCGGGTCAGCCCGCCGGGACCGGGGCCGATTTCGCAGACATGGCAGCCGGCAAAAGAGCCGATACTCTGGCGACTTAAGCTGAGACGGACGATTTTGTCGGTGATGTTGCGGTCAAGCAGAAAATTTTGTCCCAGCGCTTTTGCGGCCAGAAGACCATGTTTTTCAACCGTTTTGCGAAGAGAAAGCAGCATTTTTATTCTTTCAGTTCGATCATGGCCTGCTGCCGCAGCGTTTGCATCAGTTCTTCTGCAAAACGCTCGTTTTTCTGGCTTTGCAGCATTGTTTTTATTTCTTCGGCAGAGGGAATCGGCATTTGATCTTTGGTCGGATCAAATGTTTTTTCTACCTTGAAAATGTAATAGTCCCCATTATAGAGAATCGCGTCGCTCACTTCACCGTCGGAAAGTTTTTTGACTTCTTTTTCCAATTCCTGGGGCAGCTGTCCTTCGTTGACCCAGCCGAGTTTGCCGCCGGAAGACGAGCTCGGACTTTGTGAAAACTGAGCGGCATAAAGTTCAAAACGCGGATCCTGGCGAAGGTTGGAGACCAGTTGAGAAATATGCGGCGCGTCTTTGGCCGGGATGACGATCTCAAGCAGCATAAATTTGGGCTTGCTCATATCGCGGCGAGCCAAAGCCAGAGCTTCTTCAATTTCCGGTTGGGTGATTGTTTCGTTCATTGTGCCGCGGCGAACAACCCTGATCCAACTGAGGTCGGTTTTCATCTGTTCGCGGAAGACGTCCCGGCTGACACCGGCCTGCTTTAACATTTTTTCAAGCTCACCGCGGGATATTTTGTTGTTGTTGCAGAACACATCTATCGCGTTGTCGATATCTTTTTCGGTAACTTCAATCTGGCTTCT